>NZ_JACVEE010000002.1:2100000-2382347 GCF_015355755.1 Nocardia sp. XZ_19_385 | reverse complement strand
CGCTGCATCAGGCTTTCGCCCATTGTGCAATATTCCCCACTGCTGCCTCCCGTAGGAGTCTGGGCCGTGTCTCAGTCCCAGTGTGGCCGGTCACCCTCTCAGGTCGGCTACCCGTCGTCGCCTTGGTAGGCCATTACCCCACCAACAAGCTGATAGGCCGCGGGCCCATCCTGTACCGATAAATCTTTCCACTCCAAGACATGCATCCTGGAGTCATATCCGGTATTAGACCCAGTTTCCCAGGCTTATCCCGAAGTACAGGGCAGATCACCCACGTGTTACTCACCCGTTCGCCGCTCGTGTACCCCGAAGGGCCTTACCGCTCGACTTGCATGTGTTAAGCACGCCGCCAGCGTTCGTCCTGAGCCAGGATCAAACTCTCCGTTGAAGACTCTCAACCAACCCCGAAGGGTTAATCAGAAGAATAACTAGAGTCCGAAAACCTAGCAAAGCCAAACACCAGCAAAAAGATTTGCTGTTGTTAAATGTCCGATCCCGTCAACCGGGGGGTATGAGGAATCGGAACCAATAATAATATTGGCACTGACATTCATCGACACACTATTGAGTTCTCAAAGAACACACGCACACACATCCGCCACTCGATCTCTCGGGGGTTTCAGCGAGGCAACTTGAACAGCTTAGCTCAGCCAGTCTCCCAGATCCAAATCCGGGGTTCCAGTCGAGCTAGTGTGATCGTCAGGCGCTCCTCGTACGACCTCGTGTCCCTCGCTCAGCGTCTCCGCTCAGCCCCGGGTTGGTGTCCGTGTCGCTCTGACTCGATAAAAGTTACGTGGCGCGATGATCAATGTCAAATCGCCTGGTCAAGACCATCTTTCAGCGATACCGCGCCGCGCACAAGGTCAATTGGCGGCGCCGACGCGCTCCACCTGACCACCCAGCGCCTGCAACTTCTCGACGAAGTTCGGGTAGCCGCGGTCGATGTGGAAGACGTCGTGCACTTCGGTGACACCGTCCGCACACAGGCCGGCCAGTACGAGACCGGCGCCGGCCCGAATGTCGGAGGACCACACCGGCGCACTCGACAACCGCGGAATCCCGCGCACCACAGCGTGATGCCCGTCGGTCCGCGCGTCGGCGCCGAGCCGGATCATCTCTTCGACGAAACGGAAGCGGGCCTCGAAGATGTTCTCGGTGATCATCGAGGTGCCGTCGGCGATCGCGGCCAGGCCGATGGCCATCGGCTGTAGATCGGTCGGGAAACCCGGGAACGGCAGCGTGGAGAAGTTGACCGCGCGCGGCCGCTCCTGCTGCACGACGCGAAAACCGTCCACATCGAAGGAGATTCGCGCGCCGGCCGAACGCAACTTGTCCAGCACCAGCGAAAGATGCTTCGGGTTCACGCCGGTGACCTTCACATCGCCCATCGTCATGGACGCGGCGATACCCCAGGTCGCGGCGACGATGCGGTCGCCGATGACGCGGTGGTCGGTCGGCTTCAGGCTCTTCACACCCTGGATGGTGAGCACGGACGTGCCCGCGCCGCTGACCCGCGCGCCCATCCGCACCAGCATGTTGCACAGATCGACGATGTCGGGCTCGCGCGCGGCGTTGTCGATGACCGTCTCCCCCTCGGCGAGCACCGCCGCCATGAGGATGTTCTCGGTCGCGCCGACCGACGGGAAGTCGAGACGGATACGCGCGCCCTGCAATTGGTCGGCCTGGGCCACCACACAGCCGTGCTCGATCTCGCTGGTCGCGCCGAGTAGACGCAAACCGGTCTGATGCATGTCGAGCGGGCGGGAGCCGATGGCGTCACCACCGGGCAGCGCGACAACAGCGCGCTTGCATCGCGCCATCAGCGGCCCGAGCACGCAGACCGAGGCCCGGAACTGGGTCACCGCCGGGAAGTCGGCGTGATACTTCGGCTCGGCCGGAGTGTTGATGGTGACCACCGAACGATCGCCCGGGGCGTCGTCGGTAATGGTGACCTCGCAGCCGAGACCACGCAGCACCTCGGCCATCAGGGGCACATCGAGGATGTCGGGGCAGTTCGTGATCGTCGACGTCCCCTCCGCCAGGAGGGCAGCGGCCATCAGCTTGAGGACGCTGTTCTTGGCGCCACCCACCGTGACCTCGCCGACGAGCCGATTGCCCCCGGTGACCAGAAACCGTTCACTCACGCCCGCACCTCGCTGGCGCTCGGTTCCGGCATGAGCGACGCTGCTGTGCCCATGGTTCCCTCGCTTCGCTCACTCACACGGGTAGCTTATCCGCGCCCGACACAGCACACGCGTGTGTACGCGATCCCGGTGCACTGCTGAGCGGTTTGCGTGAAATGCGCTCGCTCGTTCCGAAGCCGAAGGGACTGTAAATCCGGGCCTCTCGTTCTGCGACACGCGTCCAGTTGGACTACGCTACCGGCGAGTCAGTTCGCTCGATGTCGACAGACCAATCCGCGGCGCAATGCGCCCACCCTGGTGTCGGCCGAGGTCGAAACCCCTACCGACACCACAGGATCGAGGACTTTTCCGTTGATCACCGGCATACCGGGTCGAGCAGTCCGACCCGGCGCTCTCCTATCCACCGCCTGCTGAGCCGCTATGGATATCCCCGCACTCCAAACGAGTTGGCGCGACGTCGAGAAGGTCGGCGACGAAGCGGTCTTGTACTTCTACTCACACCTGTTCATGGCGCACCCCGATGTGCGGGCCATGTTCCCGGTGTCGATGGCCGCGCAGCGCGGCAAGTTCTTCGCGGCGCTCGGGCGCATCGTCAGCAATGTGGACAAGATCGGCGCCGATCCGAGCTTCGTGCAGCAACTCGGCCGAGATCACCGCAAGTTCGAGGTCGTTGCTGATCATTACCCCGCCGCCGGTGCGTCACTGCTCGCGACCCTGCAGTACTTTCTGGGCGCGGCCTGGACCGACAGCCTCGCGGCGGATTGGGCCGAGGCCTACGGCATCGTCGCCAAGCTGATGGTGGTCGCCGCCGAAGACGACGAGGCGACCTCCCCCGCCTGGTGGGAAGCCGAAGTCATCGGAACCGACCGCCGCAGCATCGATGTCGCGGTGCTGCGGATTCGCCCGACCGAGCCGTACCCGTACGTGGCCGGCCAGTCGATGGCCCTCGAGATTCCGCAGCGACCCAAATTGTGGCGGTACTACACGCCCGCGAACGCGCCGCGAGCCGACGGCACCATCGATCTGAATGTGCAGATCGTGGCGGGCGGGCACGTCAGCGCGCCGCTGGCCCGGGAGATCCGGCCCGGTGACACGGTGAAGCTCGGTGCGCCGATCGGCACGGCGCTCACCCTGACCGACGAGCTGCACGGCGACCTGCTGATGATCGCCGGCGGCACCGGCCTCGCGCCGATGAGCGCGGTCATCGAACAGCTCGACGCGGACTGGCGGGAAACCGGCCGGACCACGAATGTCCATCTGTTCCACGGCGTCCGGACGCAATGGAACCTCTACGAACACCACTTCCTCAGTGAGATGGCCGACACCCGGCCGTGGTTCCGCTACACCCCGGTCGTCTCCGAGGATCCGACCTACCCCGGCGCCAAGGGTGTGGTCGGAACCGTCGCCACCCAGGCGCACCACTGGCAGGGCTACACCGCGCTGGTATGCGGATCCACACCGATGATCGAGCACACCACCACCGAGCTGGCCGCGGCGGGCATGCCGCGCTCGGCCATCAGATTCGAACAGTTCGACACGGTCGCGGAGCCAGAGCCCGCAGCGGCCGAGGCACTGGCAATGACCGGTGCCGACACTATTCCGGCGGGGACCGGACATGAGGTGACCACATGGCGCTGAAGCCACGCGATATCGAGAAGGCGAAGTTCAAGAGATCGGCGCTGGGCCGGCGCGGATACGACGAGAACGACGTCGAAGAATTCCTGGAGCGGGTCGCGCGCGAGGTATCGCGGCTCAATGCCACCAACAAGCGGCTCAGCCAGCAACTCGAGTTCAGCGGTGAGAAGTCGCTGCTGTCGGACAACGACTACCTGGCTTCCCGGGTCTCCGATCTGGAACGCCAGCTCGCGATGTACAAGTCCTCGACGCCCGCGGACACGTTCACCGTGGAGCAACTGCGGTCCGACCTCGCGGCGGTGCGCCGGGAGAACCACCAGTTGCGCGAGGAAGCCCAGCACGACCTGCTCGGGGTGAATATCCGCGCGGTGAACATGCTGAGCCAGGCGCAGCTGTCGGCGGAGTCGACCGTGGCCGAGGCCGAGGTCTACGCGCGCGAACTCGTCGCGGCGGCGCGGCAGCAGTACGCCGACATTCTGCGGCAGGCGCAGGAGTCCGCGGCGCAGGCCGCCGATGGGATCGCGTCGCTCACCACGGTGCCCAAGGGCGCTCCGGAGCCGGCGCCCGCGGAGATCGAATACATCCGCACCTACGCGCAGATCGCGCAGAAGCAGATGCACACGATCGTCGAGGCGCTGTTCAGCGAGATCGACAAGCTCGGGGAGCCGAAAGCCGCCCAGCCGCAGAAGGCTTCGCGACCGGTGCAGGCCGAGATCTCCATGCCTCCCGAGGTCGTGGACAAGCCCGCGCCGGTGTCGTACTGGAACCCGGCACAGCTCACCTCCTCCGACGACTTCAGCCACTAGCTCCGCCGCATCCAGGCTGCGAATTGAAATCGCTTGCGCTACAGTGCTTTTCGATTCGCGGCCGAGGTTCGAAACGGCCACGACGAATTGAGAAGGGGATGCCTGCAATGGCGGATTCCATTTATGACCAGATCGGCGGGGCCGAGGCCGTCGCCGCTGTCGTCGACGATTTCTACGTCCGGGTGCTGGCCGACGAACAGCTCGCCGGCTTCTTCACCGGGGTGAACCTGTCCCGGCTCAAGGGCCTGCAGGCGGAGTTCTTCTGCGCCGCGCTCGGCGGGCCGCAGACCTACACCGGCGCCCCGATGCGCGACGTGCACCAGGGCCGCGGCATCGGACAGGACCACTTCAACCTGGTCGCCGGACATCTGGTGGACGCGCTGACCGGCGCGGGCGTGCCGAAGGAACTGGTGGATCAGATCATCGGGGCGATCGCGCCGCTGTCGGATGACATCGTGAGCGCGGGCGTCAACAGCTGACAACGAGAAAGGCCCGTTCATCTTCCGGGATGAACGGGCCTTTTGTCGTTTCAGCACACGGCTACTTCTTCTCGCCGCCCGGCTTCCAGAGCACGTCGCCACCCGGATTGGTGACCCGGCTGAGGATGAACAGCAGATCCGACAGGCGGTTCAGGTAGCGCGCGGGCAGCGCGCTGGTGTCGTCGGGATGCGCGTCCACCGCTGCCCAGGCCGAGCGTTCCGCACGCCGGGCGACCGTGCGCGCGGTGTGCAGCAGTGCCGCCAAGGGGGTGCCGCCGGGCAGAATGAACGAATTCAGCGGGGCCAGTTCGGCATTGAACTCATCACACCAGCCTTCGAGGCGGTCGATGTAGTCCTGGGTGATGCGCAGCGGCGGATATTTGGGCTCGGCCACGACCGGGGTGGACAGATCCGCGCCCGCGTCGAACAGGTCGTTCTGCACTTGGCGCAGGACTACGAGGATCTCGGGTTCGGGATTGCCCAGGGCGACAGCCACGCCCAGGGCGGCATTCGCCTCGTCACAGTCGGCATAGGCCGCCAGCCGGGGATCGTTCTTGGAGACCCGGGAGAAATCGCTGAGACCGGTGGTCCCGTCATCGCCGGTACGCGTGTAGATCCGCGTCAGGTGCACGTTCACAACACTCAGCGTAGTGCTTGGATCCCGGCGTTCGCCGGGATGACGGAGGGGCCGCGCTCAGAGCCCGCCGAGGCGACGGGTGCGATCCGACGGACGGGACTCGACCCAGGATAGGAAGGCCGCGCGAGCGCCACGATCCAACGCGATCTCGAAGCCGCCGTGGGTATCGGACACACCGGTGACGATGATTTCGTCGGTCATGATGTCGTACTCGTCCCCGACCGGTCCGCGACGTTCACCGATCTCGATGCCCTGCCGGCGGATCACGGAATCAGGGCCCAGCTTCAAGCTGGTGAGTTTGTAGAAGACGAGGCGATCCTCGTCATAGCGGATCAGGCCGTGCCGCCAGCCCTGGCCGCCGTTGGCGGGGAGGACACGGAGTAGGGCGGAGGTGCCGCCGCGGCGCAACATGACCAGGCGGTAGGTAGAAATCAGGGCGAGCGCGACCAGCAGCAATACCAGGGTGATCAGAACAATCATCCCGGTCTGCAATGCGGTCCGTCCTTTCGACCGGCCACCCTGTGAGGTCGCCGTTACCCATCCGTTGCGATATTCAAACACGAGTCTACAAAGGGGCGGCCACGGGGGCGGCCCGAAAAACATTGTCGGCGGCGAAGATAGCCTTCGCCGCCGACAAGCCCATTCAATTATGGATCCCGGCGTTCGCCCGGACTGCGATTACCGTCGCCCTGGTCAGTGCTCGGCGAGCGCTTCGACCGCGCGCACCTGAGCCTGAGCCACAGTCCGGTCCTCCTCGGAGGCCTCCGCGTCGGCGAGCACCTTGCGGGCCGCGTCGACATCGACCTCACCGGCGAACTCGGCGGTCTCGGCCAGCACCCGGACCGTATTGGCCGTGACGGAGAAGAACCCTCCGTGCACCGCCGCGACGATCCGCTCACCGTCGACCGGGACGATGGTCACGGTGCCACCCTCGACCAACTGGCCGAGCAGCGGCTCGTGGCCCGGCATGATGCCGATCTGGCCCTCGGTGGTCTGGGCGCTGACGAACGAAGCCTGGCCGGACCAGAGCCTGCGTTCGAGAGCGACGAGATCAACTGACATCTCAGCCATGGATGACTACTTTCCGGCGATCTTCTTCGCGGCTGCCTCGACGTCGTCGAGACCACCGCAGGAGTTGAACGCCTGCTCCGGGAAGTGGTCGAACTCGCCCTTGCAGACCCGATCGAAGTCGTCGATCGTCTGCTCCAGCGGCACGACCGAGCCCGGCTGACCGGTGAACTTCTCGGCCACGATGAAGTTCTGGCCGAGGAACTTCTCCAGACGACGGGCGCGGCCGACGAGGACCTTGTCCTCTTCGGAGAGCTCGTCCATGCCGAGGATGGCGATGATGTCCTGCAGTTCCTTGTACTTCTGCAGGATCCGCTTGACCTCGTTCGCCACCGCGAAGTGCCGGTCACCGATGATCGAAGCCTCGAGGATACGAGAGGTCGAGGTCAGCGGGTCGACGGCCGGGTAGATGCCCTTCTGCGAGATCGGGCGGGAAAGCTCGGTCGTCGCGTCCAGGTGGGCGAAGGTGGTGGCCGGCGCCGGGTCGGTGTAGTCGTCGGCGGGGACGTAGATCGCCTGCAGCGAGGTGATCGAACGGCCACGGGTCGAGGTGATGCGCTCCTGGAGCTCACCCATCTCGTCCGCCAGCGTCGGCTGGTAACCCACGGCAGAAGGCATACGACCCAGCAGGGTCGAGACCTCGGAGCCGGCCTGGGTGAAGCGGAAGATGTTGTCGATGAACAGCAGCACGTCCTGGTGCTGCACGTCGCGGAAGTACTCGGCCATGGTCAGGGCCGACAGCGCGACGCGCATACGCGTGCCCGGCGGCTCATCCATCTGGCCGAACACCAACGCGGTGTCCTGCAGCACGCCCATCTCTTCCATTTCCAGGAAGAGGTCGGTGCCCTCACGGGTGCGTTCACCGACGCCGGCGAACACCGACGTACCGGAGAAGTTCTTCGCGATACGGGTGATCATTTCCTGGATCAGAACGGTCTTGCCGACACCGGCGCCACCGAACAGACCGATCTTGCCGCCCTTGACGTACGGGGTCAGCAGGTCGATGACCTTGATGCCGGTCTCGAGCATCTCGGTCTTGCCTTCGAGCTGATCGAAGCTCGGGGGCTTGCGGTGGATGCCCCACTGCTCGCCGTCCCGGCCCAGGCCCGGGCTGTCCAGGCAGTCACCGAGGGCGTTGAACACGTGGCCCTTGACGAGGTCACCGACGGGCACCGAGATCGGCTTGCCGGTGTCGGAGACGCTCGCGCTGCGGACCAGGCCGTCGGTCGGCTGCATCGAGATGCAGCGGACGATGCCGTCGCCGAGGTGCTGGGCAACCTCGAGGGTCAGCGTCTTGGCCACCGACTTCAGAGCGATGTCGGCGTGCAGAGCGTTGAACAGCTCAGGGATCGAGCCGCGCGGGAACTCGACGTCCACGACGGGGCCGATGACCCGGACGACGCGGCCTGCGGTGCCACCGGTCCGAGCCGTGTTGTCTTGAGAGACAGCTGCGGTCATTGGTTAGTTTCTCTTCCTGCGCTTTAGTCGCGGTCGCCGCTCGCGGCCAGCGCGTTGACGCCACCCACGATTTCGCTGATTTCCTGCGTGATCTGGGCCTGACGCACCGAGTTCGCCTCGCGCTGCAGCACACTGGCCAGCTCGTTGGCGTTGTCGGTGGCGGCCTTCATTGCGGTGCGCCGAGCCGCGGACTCGGATGCCGCTGCCTCGAGCAACGATGAGTAGATACGCGTGTTGATGTACTTGGGCAGCAGAGCCGCCAGCAGCACATCGGCGTCGGGCTCGAATTCGTACTGGGCCTTGATGTCAGCGGTCTCGGAATCCGAGAAGCTGTCCTCGCCCAGATCGAAGCTCTCTTCGATGAAGCTGACCTGGATCGGCGCCAGCCGGCGCACCTCCGGGGTCTGCGTCAGCATCGAGACGAACCGGGTGTAGACGACATGCAGTTCGTCGACACCGGCGATGGCGCCCTCACCGTTGGGTGCGGGCACCTCGCCGTCGGCTCCGGCCATGAACGCCTCGACCAGGTGGTTGCACGCGGCCGACGCATCGACGTAGGTCGGCTGCTGCGAGAACCCGGTCCACGCGGCCACCGGCGGACGGCTGCGGAAGGTGTAGTACGTGAGGCCCTTGTTGCCCATCACATACAGCACCGGCTCCTTGCCCTCGTTGCGCAAAGTGGTCATCAGCTCTTCGGCGCGCCGGAACACGTTGGAGTTGTATCCACCGCACATGCCGCGGTCACTGCTGATCACCAGAACCGCTGCCCGGCGCGGGTTTTCCCGCTCGGTCAGCAGCGGGTGCGCCAGGTTCTTCGACGCGCTCGCCAGCTCTGCCAGTGCCTTGGTGATCTCCTCGGCGTACGGCTTTGCGGCCGTGACCCGGGCCTGAGCCTTGGTGATACGCGAGGTCGCGATCAGCTCTTGGGCCTTGGTGATCTTCTTGGTCGAATTCACACTGCGAATGCGGGAGCGCAATTCACGCAAGCTTGCCATTGGTCACCCTCCCTTCATTCGCCAGTTCCGAATAGCGCATCAGCTCGTCCGACTTACTTCTCGACGTGCTTGCGGGTGACCGACAGCTTCTCGACCTCTTCGTGGTCGAGCTCGCCGGCCTCCGCCTCGTTCACCACACGACTGCCGTCCGAAGCGAGGAAGCCCGCCTTGAACTTGTCGGTCGCCGACGTGATGGCCTCGGCGTTGTCGCCGTCGAGCGGCTTGGCGCCACCCTGCAGCGAGTCGAACGCGTCCTGGGCGTTGCGGTGCAGGTCTTCGAGCAGCTCGCGGCTGAAGCGACGGATGTCGCCGACCGGAACCGAGTCGTAGTAGCCCTTGTCCACCAGGAAGATCGAGATGACCTGGTCCTCGACCGAAACCGGCGAGTACTGGTTCTGCTTGAGCAGCTCGACCCAGCGGGCGCCGCGCTCGAGCTGTGCCTTGGAGGCGGCATCCAGGTCGGAGGCGAAGGCGGAGAACGCCTCCAGCTCACGGAACTGGGCCAGCTCCAGACGCAGCGAACCGGCGACCTTCTTCATGGCCTTGGTCTGAGCGGCGCCACCGACACGGGAGACCGAGGTACCGACGTTGATCGCCGGGCGGACACCCTTGTTGAACAGGTCGGACTCGAGGAAGACCTGGCCGTCGGTGATGGAGATGACGTTGGTCGGGATGAACGCCGAGACGTCACCGGCCTTGGTCTCGATGATCGGCAGACCGGTCATCGAGCCCGAGCCCATGGCGTCGGACAGCTTCGCGCAACGCTCCAGCAGACGGGAGTGCAGGTAGAAGACGTCACCCGGGTACGCCTCACGGCCCGGCGGGCGACGCAGCAGCAACGAGATGGCACGGTAGGCCTCGGCCTGCTTGGTCAGGTCGTCGAACACGATCAGGACGTGCTTGCCCTGGTACATCCAGTGCTGGCCGAGGGCCGAACCGGTGTACGGGGCCAGCCACTTGAAGCCGGCGGAGTCGGAGGCCGGAGCCGCGACGATGGTGGTGTACTCCATCGCGCCGTGCTCTTCCAGCGCGGCCTTGACGCCCGCGATGGTGGAACCCTTCTGGCCGATGGCGACGTAGATGCAACGCATCTGCTTCGCCGGGTCACCGGAATCCCAGTTCGCCTTCTGGTTCAGGATGGCGTCGATGCAGACGGCGGTCTTGCCGGTCTTACGGTCACCGATGATCAGCTGACGCTGGCCGCGACCGATCGCGGTCAGGGCGTCGATGGCGGTGATACCGGTCGCCATCGGCTCCTCGACCGGCTGGCGCTCCAGCACGCCCGCGGCCTGAAGCTCGAGCACGCGACGCTCTTCGGCCTCGATCTCGCCCAGGCCGTCGATCGGCTGGCCGAGCGGGTTGACCACACGACCGAGGAACTTGTCGCCGACCGGAACCGAGAGCACGTCACCGGTGCGCTTGACTTCCTGGCCCTCTTCGAGCTCGGCGAACTCGCCGAGGATAACCGCACCGATCTCGCGGTCCTCGAGGTTCAGCGCGACACCGAGCACGCCGCCCGGGAACTCGAGCAGCTCGTTGGCCATTGCCGAAGGCAGGCCGGAGACGTGCGCGATGCCGTCACTCGCGTCGGTGACCGTACCGACTTCTTCGATAGAGGTCTCGGGGGTGTAGCTCTGTGTGTAGCTCTCGATCGCGCTACGGATCTCGTCGGAGGAGATCGTCAGCTCCGCCATGTTCTTCCTGCTCTCGCTGTGTGGGTCTCGAATGTCGGGGGGTGGGAGGCCGGGCTCAGGCGAGCTCGCGGCGCAGCCGCTCCAGTCGGCCGATGGCGCTGCCGTCGATCACGTCGTCGCCGACGCGGACAACCAGCCCGCTCAGCAGATTCGGATCGACCTCGACGTGCACTGCGACCGGCTTGCCGTAGATGCGCTGCAGGGAGCCGGCCAGCCGGTCCTGCTGCTGCTGGGTCAGCTCGATCGCAGCCTGCACATGCGCGACAATCTGTTCGCGCCGGGCGGCCGCCAAGTCGGACAGTGCGTCGAACGCGTCACCGATGCTGATCTTCTGCCGCGTGACGGCCTGTTCGGCGAGGGTCACCGTGATGTCGGTGGCCTTGCCGTTCAGCAACCGGGCGATCAGTTCGCGCTTGCCCTGTGCGGGCTTCGAGCGATCCGACAGTGCCTGCTCCAGTTCGGGGCTGTCGGCGATGATGCGACCGAGCCGGAACAGCTCGTCCTCCACCGCGTCGAGCTTGCCGCTGTCGGCCGCCGACTCCAGCAACGCTTCCTGCCCGAGCAACACCAGGGTGTCGACCAGATCGGCGGTGCGGGACCAGTCCTGGGCGACGGCGGTGGTCAGCACTGCCTGTGTGGCAGGACTGACCTTGCCGCCGAAGACCCGCTCGCTGAGCTCGGCTCGCGCCGAACCAGGCACCGACACGTCCGCGAGCGCAACACGCAGCGAACGCTGTTCGTCCAGCACGGCGACAACGGCGAACAGTTCAGAGCCCGTCGTGGCGGCAACGCTGTCGCTTCCGGTCAGGGCGGCGCGCAGCGCCTCCCGGGACCGGGCGCTTGCCTCACGGCTCGCTGCGTACATGCTTCTCACTTTCGCGTCGTTACCTTCCGACCCCGATGCCGGCATTCGACTCGTCGAGTTCGGTCAGGAACCGCTCGATCGATGCCGCCTGCTTGGCTTCGTCCGAAACCGACTGACCGATAACCTTCTCGGCCAGATCGACGGCCGTACGGCCGACTTCCGAACGCAGCTCGTTCTGGATCTGCTGGCGCTGGGCTTCCAGCTGGCTGTGGCCGGCGGCCACAATGCGATCGCTCTCGGCCTGGGCCTCCGAGCGCATCTGCGCCAGGATTTCCTGCCCCTGAGTCCGGGCTTCCTCACGGATGCGCGCGGCTTCCAGGCGAGCGTCGGCCAGCTGCTGCTTGTACTGCTCGAGTGTCTGCTGGGCTTCTTCCTGCGCGACCTCGGCGCGGGCCATTCCGCCCTCGATCTTCTCGGCACGCTCGTCCAGCACCTTCATCAGGCGCGGAACGACGTACTTGTAGAAGACGATGCCGATTACAAGCAGGCAGACTGCCGACCAAAAGATGTCATACAGCTCGGGAACGAGGGGATTACGATCCTCCCCCGCAGTCGCCGCGAGCACAGTCATGCCGGTCATCGCAATCAGAAGATGAAGCCGGCGACGAGGCCGATCAGGGCCAGCGCCTCGGTGAACGCGATACCGAGGAACATGTTGGTCCGGATCGTGCCCTGCAGCTCGGGCTGGCGGGCGATGCCCTCGATGGCCTTACCGACCACGATGCCGACGCCGATGCCGGGGCCGATGGCAGCCAGGCCGTAGCCGATGGCGCCGTAGCCCTTGACCTTTTCGCCGGTGGTGGCGGCTTCCTGGGCCAGGTACGCGAGGCTCATGAGTTTCTTTCCCTTTCTGTTGCACACACCGCCGGTCGGCGGGGAGCAGGTATCCAGTCGTAAGTTGTCGGTCAGTGAGAATCTGCGTGCTGCGCGAGCCCGATGTAGACGGCGGTCAGCAGGGCGAAGACGTACGCCTGCAGGAAGACCACCAGCAGTTCGAACAGCGTGAATCCGAGGCCGGCCAGCAGCGAGAACGGCGAGAAGATCTTCATCCACGCTACGGCGTCGAAGAGGAAGAACTGCGTCGCGCTGAAGAACAGGACCAGCATGATGTGGCCCGCCAGCATGTTCGCCATGAGTCGGACGGTCAGAGTGAACGGCCGGAGCACGAAGGTCGAGATGAACTCGATCGGGATCAGCAGCAGATGCAGCGCGGGCGGAACATTCGGAACCACGATGGAGCTGCGCATGTACTTGAGGAAGCCGTACTTCTTGATGCCCACGTAGTTGAAGGTGACGTAGGCGAGGACGGCCAGTACCAGCGGCATGCCGATGCGGGCGTTCGACGAGATGTTCAAACCCGGAATGACACCGGAGAAGTTCAGAAAGAGGACCGTGAAGAAGATGGTCGCGATGAGCGGGAAGAACTTGCGTCCGGATTCTTTACCGAGAACCTCGTCGCAAATCTGCTCCTTCACGAAGAGCAAGCCGTATTCGGCAACGTTCTGCAAGCCGCGCGGGACGATCTTCGGGCTGCGGAATGCCAGCAGCATGAAGCCGAGTAGCAGCGCCGTCATCAAGATGCGGACGAGCATCAAACGGTCGAGTTCGAAGAACGTTCCCTCGAACAGCACAGCTTCAGGGAAAAAGTCATCTAGCGAAGGCGCATGGAACTCGCCCGCCGCCAAAGTGGTGACGCTCAGCGTTCTCTCCCGTGTTCGGGCCGCGGGTACGGTCATATCCCGCGGTTCGATCGGACATTGACGATCAATTTGGGTCGACTAGGTCGGCTCGAAGTTCGTCAGCAGCTGAGCGGCAAACCGCTTGGGCGTCTGTACGTGTGTCGGCGACATCGTCGACATGCAGAACCGAAGCCCTCCGGGCCCGGTACGGCAGTAAGCATAGCGGCACTTGGCGGGATCTTGGTGACCCCCCCTACCTTGGGTGCTTGCTTACCAACACTTTACCAAGTTATCTACGACGCTGTGTAGGGGGGTGAGCATTTTTCCTACTCGCTGGTATCGGAGTCGCCCGCCGGGGTGGTCACATACGGAACCTTTTGGCGGAGAACGCCGTACGTCTCGGCGCCCAGAACGATCAGCAGCGCACCCACCACGGTGAGGAACAAAGCCACGCGGTTGTAGAAGTCGAATTGCTGCAGCACGGCCACCACCAACAGCACCACGAGCAGCTTGCCAACCCAGCTGACCAGGATGATCAGGCCCGCGGTGCTCGGCGGAAGCTTGGCGCCGAACAGCACCACGGCGGCCGTCGTGAGGATGAATCCGCCGCCGATCGCGGCGCCGATCAGGGCGCCCCACAGGCCGGGCATCCCGGCCGTCGCGGTCCCGATCGCGACGGCGAGCACGACCAGGACGGCCAACCCGACGAGGCCGTAACGCAGCGCCGACTTCAGCGGGGCGTCGGGTCCGGGGATCGGCTTCGGAGTAAAGGTCACGCCGAAAACTTTACCCGGGCGGCTGGTGCCCCTCGGCCGCCTCCCCGCGCCGCAGGCCCGGCACGGCGGTGACGATCAGGGCGAAAAGCAGGCCGGCGGCCATCAGCAACACCACCACCGTGCGGTCCATCAGCGAACTTCCGACCGCACCGAAAGCCAGCACGCCGACCCATAAATAGATGAGCAAAACCACACGCCGCTGCGAATGACCGATCTGCAGCAGGCGGTGATGCAAGTGCATTTTGTCCGGAGTCGAAAAACTCACGCCGGCCCGGACCCGGCGCACGATCGCCAGCACCAAGTCCAGGACCGGAATGAACATCACCGCGCCGACCAGCAGCAGCGGTGAGAGCAGACCGACGATGTCGCGCGGCCCGAAACCTTGAAGTGGAATCCGGCCGGACGCACTTGTGGACGCCGCGGCGAGCACCAGTCCGATCAACATGGAGCCGGAATCACCCATGAAAATCCGGGCGGGCGAAAAATTGTGCGGCAGAAATCCCAGGCACGCACCCGCCAAAGCGGCGGCGAGCAACGCGGGCGGATAGGTGTCGACCGAGCCGCCCTGTTCATTCATCAAACCGACAGCAAACACGAACACCGCACCGGCGCAAATCAATCCGAGCCCCGCGGCGAGACCGTCGAGGCCGTCGACGAAGTTCATCGCATTTACGAGCGTGACCGTCACCAGGACGGTAACCAGGCCACCCTGCAGTGCATCAAGCGAAATTGTCGAATTGCTGAACGGGTTGTAAATGCTGTACCAACTCAGCCCCATCACCGCCATCACGCCGGCGGCGGTGACCTGACCTGCGAATTTGGTGAGCGCGTCCAGGCCCCAGCGGTCGTCGACAATGCCGACCAGCACGATGATGGTGGCGGCGACGAGCACCGCCGGAATATCGGGCGCGTAGTCGAATCCCCGGCGCAGCGCGGGCAATTGGTGCGCGAAAAGCACCGCCGCCACCAGACCGATGTACATGCCGACGCCGCCCATCCGCGGGATCGGCTTGACGTGCACGTCCCGCTCGCGGGGTACAGCAACCGCGCCGAAAGCGATGGCGATGGTCCGGATTCCGCCGGTGGCCAGGAACGTGACAGTGGCCGAGATGAGCAGCACGAGCAATAGCTCGCGCAGCGGCACAACAGCACTCATCCGATCACCGGGCAGCGGGACTGGTGAGTTCGTCCGGCTTCATCCCGAGCACCTCGGCGATTTCGGCCACCGGCACCGCGCCCTCACGCAGGATCCGCGGCTGATCGGAGGTGAGGTCGACGATGGTGGAGGCGACGGCATGATCAGCGGGTCCGCCGTCGAGATACACATTGACCAGCGAACCGAGCTGATCGCGCGCCTCGGCCGCGGTCGTGGCGGGCGGCTGCCCGGACACATTGGCGCTGGACACCGCGAGCGGGCCCACCTCACGCAGCAACTCCAGCGCGACCGGGTGCAGCGGCATCCGCAGCATCACCGTTCCGCGCGTATCACCGAGGTCCCAGGCCAGCGAAGGCGCTTGCTGCACAACAAGACTCAGGCCGCCGGGCCAGAACGCCCGGATCAGCTCCCGAGCCTGCGGACGCACCGAGAACACCAGGCCATCGATGGTGTGCCAGGAACCGACCAGCACCGGCACCGGCATGTCCCGCCCACGCCGCTTGGCCGCGAGCAGCGAACTCACCGCGGTCGAGTCGAAGGCATCGGCAGCCAGGCCATACAGCGTGTCGGTAGGCAACACCACCAGCCGCCCGGACTTCAGGGCGCTCGTCGCTGCGGACAGTCCGGCGGCGCGCGAGTCGGTATCCGCGCAGTCGTAGACGGTACTCACGGCCCCATCCTGTCACGGGGCCTGAGAGCTAAGTACGGGTGGCTACTACGAAGCGGGGTTTTTCGGCGAGGTCGAGGTGTTCGGCGATATCGGTGAACTGGCCGGATTCGGCGAGGAGTTTGGCGGTGGCGGAGCCGTTGGTGTCGTCGTGTTCGATGGCGAGGGCGCCGGCGGGGCGGAGTAGGCGGGTGATCACGGGGATCATCGGGCGGATGACGTCCAGGCCGTCCGTGCCCGCGAATAGGGCGCGGTGCGGATCGTGTTCTGCCACTTCGGGATCCAGCTGCGCGCCGGCGGGGATGTAGGGCGGGTTGGAGACGAGCAGGTCGACGCGGCCGCTCAGGTCGGTGAGCAGGTTTGGGTCGGTGGCGTCGTCGGCGTAGAGGGTGATCGCGGTGTCGCCGGCGGCGATGCGGTCGTCGGCGTTGCGGCGGGCCCATTTCACGGCGTCGGGATCGATTTCGACGGCGTGCACGTCGGCGTCGGGGCGGGCGTGGGCGATGGCCAGGGCCAATGCGCCGGAGCCGGTGCACAGGTCGACGACGATCGGCTGGTGGTCGTGTGGCAGCGCCTCCAGCTGGGCGAGGGCCCAGGCGAACAGGACCTCGGTCTCGGGGCGCGGGACGAAAACGCCTGGGCCGACGGCGAGGTCGATCGCGCCCATAGCGGCAACACCGGTGAGGTGCTGCAGCGGGACGTGGTGCGCGCGGTGGTCGACCAGCGCGCGGAAGTCGGCGAGCAGGTCGGGTTCGACCAACGGAACCAGTGCCAGGCGGGTGCGTTCCACTCCGAGCAGGTGCGCCGCCAGCTGTTCGGCGTCGGCGCGCGGGCTGTGGATGCCCGCGGCCGCTAGTGCCTCGGTGGCTTCGTTGATCGCCGGGCGTAGAGCCACCCGGCGCACCTCGCTCATTACTCCGCCGCCATGCGGGCTTCGCGGTCCGCTTTGCCGAGCGCGTCGAGCAGGGCATCCAGTTCACCGTCGAGCACGGCGTCCAGATTGTGTGCCTTGAATCCGACGCGGTGATCGGCGATGCGGTTTTCCGGGAAGTTATAGGTGCGGATGCGCTCGGAGCGGTCCACGGTGCGGATCTGGCTGGCCCGGCCCGCGGACGCTTCCTGCTCGGCCTGCTCTTCGGCGAGCAACTGCAGACGCGCGGCGAGCACCTGCATGGCGCGCGCCTTGTTCTGCAGCTGGGAGCGCTCGTTCTGGCAGGTCACCACGATGCCGGAGGGCAGGTGGGTGATGCGCACGGCGGAGTCGGTGGTGTTGACGCCCTGACCGCCCTTGCCGGAGGAGCGGTACACATCGATGCGCAGATCGGTTTCGTCGATCTGCACCTCCTCGACCTCGTCGGGTTCGGGGTAGATGAGCACGCCCGCGGCGGAGGTGTGGATACGGCCCTGCGATTCAGTGACCGGCACGCGCTGCACCCGGTGCACACCACCCTCGAACTTCAGGCGCGACCAGACGCCGTCGCGGGCCGCGTCGCGACTCTTGATCGACAGCGTCGCTTCCTTGTAGCCGCCCAGTTCGGTGTAGGTGGCGCCGAGCACCTCCACCTTCCAGCCGTGCCGTTCGGCGTAGCGGATGTACATGCGGGCCAGGTCGGCGGCGAACAGCGCGGATTCCTCGCCGCCTTCGCCGGACTTGACCTCGAGCACGACGTCGTCGCTGTCGTGCGGGTCGCGCGGGGCGAGCAGGTCGGCCAGCGCCGCTTCCAGCTCCTCGGTCTGGCGCCGCAGCTCGGGAATCTCCGTGGCGAACGCCGGATCGTCGGCGGCCAGCTCCTGGGCGGCGGCGAGATCGTCGTGCGCGGCCTTCAGTTTGTTGTACGTGGACATCACCGGGGCCAGCTCGGCGAATCGCTTACCGACCCGGCGCGCGGCGCCCGCGTCGTTATGCAGCGACGGATCGGCCAACTGGGTCTCCAGGCCCTGGTACTCGGCCAGAATGTCGTCGATCGCGGACGGCTGCGTCATGATGCTTCCTTGTCTATTTCTGCAGTGCGGGGGCCTCTGGCATTGTCTTTGCCAAGAAATGCACCGACGCCCGGTCTGCATATGCAGGACCGGGCGTCGGGGAGGAAGCTAGGAGGCGTCTTCGGCCTTCTTGCCCGCACGCTTGCCGTAGCGAGCCTCGAAGCGGGCCACGCGGCCGCCGGTGTCGAGGATCTTCTGCTTGCCGGTGTAGAACGGGTGGCACTGCGAGCAGACCTCGACGCTGATGTGTCCGGACTCCTTGGTGGAGCGAGTCTGGAAGGTGTTGCCACAACCACAGACGACGGTGGTGTCGACGTAGGTCGGGTGGATTCCTGCCCTCATGGGTGTCCTTTCAAAATGGCCGCCGGGTCGCCCGCGAAGGAGCGTGAACCGGAGCCGACTAGGCGGGATTGTCTGCCGATGGGCAGACGCACAGCGATCCAGTATGCCAGAACCGCCGCTACGCTGCCAAAACGCCCCCTGCCTCCGGTCTATTCCCGGGCCAGGTAGGCCCCCCTCCTCCACCGCCCCAGAAAGTGCGGGCACGCAATTGGAGCGCTCTTACGGGAGCCTAAGACGGGTAGTTCGCTACTCAAGAATGCGAACACAGCTGTTCATAGAGTTTGGGGCCTGGAGGACAAGAGCACACCGGCGTGCCGACGACAGAGGGGAGAACGATATGAACAGCCGCATCGCCTTGGCGGTCTTCGGGTTGTTGACTCTCGCTGTCGCGGTGGGCTGGTTCGCGGTACCGGAGGCCACCCCCGTTTATTCGACAGCGGAAACAGTCGCCTACTACCAGGCCGAGCCCGCCGCCTCGGGCGACACCGTCAGCCCGGCCACCATCCTGCTGACCTTCATGATCTCCGGAGCCGCGCTGATCGGGCTGTTCTTCTTCCGCCCGAATACACCGAAAGGGCCTCGCATGCGCGAGACCCTTTCGGTGACAGTCGAGTTCGTACTACTCGTCGATCGCGCCACCCGGCGCTGTCTTGCTGACCGACATCAGGAACTCCAGGTTGTTCTTGGACTTCTTCAAACGGTCGATCAGCAGATCGATCGCCTGATGCGAATCCAGGCCGGACAGTACGCGGCGCAGCTTGTGCAGCACGGCCGCCTCGTCCGGGCTCAGCAGTAGCTCGTCCTTACGGGTACCGGACGGGTTGACGTCCACCGCGGGGAACACGCGCCGTTCCGCGATCTTGCGGTCCAGCTTGAGCTCGGCGTTGCCGGTGCCCTTGAACTCCTCGAAGATCACCGTGTCACCGGTCGAACCGGTCTCCACCATTGCGGTGGCGATGATCGTCAGCGAGCCGCCGTTCTCGATATTGCGCGCCGCGCCGAGGAACCGCTTGGGCGGGTACAGCGCGGTCGAGTCGACACCACCGGAGAGGATGCGGCCCGAAGCCGGCGAGGAGTTGTTGTACGCGCGGCCCAATCGGGTGATCGAGTCGAGCAGCACGACAACGTCTTTGCCCATTTCCACCAGGCGCTTCGCCCGCTCGATGGCGAGCTCGGCGACCGAGGTGTGATCCAGCGGCGGCCGGTCGAAGGTGGAGGCGATGACCTCACCCTTCACCGAACGCTGCATGTCGGTGACCTCTTCGGGACGTTCGTCGACCAGCACAACCATGAGGTAGACCTCGGGGTTGTTGATGGCGATCGCATTCGCGATGTCCTGCATGATCGTGGTCTTACCCGCCTTCGGCGGTGACACGATCAGCGCTCGCTGGCCCTTACCGATCGGCATGATCAGATCGATCACCCGGGTGGTCAGCTTGTTCTGCTGAGTCTCCAGGCGCAGCCGCTGATTCGGGTAGAGCGGGGTGAGCTTGTTGAACTCAGGACGCCGCTTGGCGCTGTCGACGTCACTGCCATTGACCGTGTCCAGACGCACCAGCGGATCGAACTTCTGACGCTGGTTGGTCTGCTCGCCGTCACGCGCCGCACGCACCGCACCTGTGATCGCGTCACCGCGGCGCAGGCCGTTCTTGCGGACGAGGTTCATCGACACGTAGACGTCGTTCGGCCCGGCCAGGTAGCCCGAGGTGCGAACGAACGCGTAGTTGTCCAGCACATCGAGGATGCCCGCGACCGGCTGCAGCACGTCATCCTCGCGGATTTCGAACTCGCGCGCCTCGCTGCCACCACCGGGGGCGCTGCCCTCGCGGTCACGCCCACGACGCCGCTCGCGGAAACGACGGCCCCGGCGGCCGCGGCCGCCTTCCTCGTCGTCGCCGCCACGGTTGTCGCGGTCGCGATCCTGGCCGCCACGGTTCTCGCTGCCACGGTTGTCGCGGTCGCGATCCTGACCGCCACGGTTCTCACCACGGTTCTCGCCACCACGGTTTTCGCCACCGCGGTTGCCGCTGTTGCCATTTCCGTTCTGGTTGCGCTCGCCCTGGCTACGGTCACCGGACTGGTTGCGATCACCCGATTGGTTGCGCTCCCGGCGACGCTCGCCCTGTTCGGCATCCTGCTTCGGCTCGTCACCACGCGCCTCGGCGTTCTCGCCGCCGGATCGCGCCTGGTCACGGCCGCGCCGCTGCCGACCACGGCCCCGCTGGCCGGATTCCCGACCGGCGTCCTCGGAGGCATCGCCCGGCGCGGCATCCGCCGGAGCGGCTTCGGTTTTCGCAGCCTTCGCCGGAGCAGCCTCGGGAGCGGCGGCGGCTTCGGGAGCGGCGACCTTGGGCGCCTCGGCCGGGGCCGCAGGCGTCACGTCGAGGGTCGCCTGCTCGGCCTTCGCTTCGCTACGCGCGGACTTTTCGGCCTTCTCGGCTTTCGCCGGGGCCGCCTTTCCAGCCTGATTTTCCTTGATGGCGGCGATCAAATCGCCTTTGCGCATTCCGGAGGTGCCTCGGATTCCGAGCTCCCCCGCAAGCTGGCGCAACTGCGGCAACAACATTCCAGTCAGCCCCGATCGTGCGACGTCGGTGTGTTCGCTCATCTTCGCAATCTGTCCGGATTCACTTTCGCGACCCGAGTTACTTGGGTTGTTTTCCACCCCGGGCGTCGCGAGCAGGTCCGTATCTGTCACGGAATTCCTTTCCTTCCCTCGACTGCCGTGTGCTGTTTCGAGGGTTCGTCCCGCAGTCCGGGCACTGTGCCGGACTCGGATGCCGTATATCACCTGCTCCACCGAACCCGGCGGTTACGCCACCGGTTGTGCAGGGCCCAACTCCAAAAAGGTGGGAGAGATCATTCCAGTTGCGCAGCTACGCAGCACCTCCATGGCCTGGAGGCTCGAGCCTGGAGCCTGCTGGAGCGATTGCCCTGATGAAGCACCGGCGTCTGATGCGCACGATGTACGGACTTGCCCAGGATAGCTGGATAGTGTGAAGCACGGCAAGGCAGACTCGCCGTTAGCTGACCTGGACTCCCTCGGCGAGTCCAGGCTCGACCACTCGAAGGCCGTCCGCGGCCGCGAGTTCGGCCAATTCCGCGGGGAATTCGCTGGTACACAAGGCCAGCACGGTCGGCCCGGCGCCGGAAACGGTGGCCGGAATTCCGGCTTCCCGCAAACGCGCGATCCAGGCCGTGGTCAACGGCAGCGCAGGGGCTCGCTGAGCCTGGTGCAGACGGTCCATGGTGGCGGACATCAGCAGGTCAGGGCGCTCGGTGAGGGCCACGACCGCGAGCGCGGCACGGCTGACATTGAACGCGGCGTCGCCGTGCGGCACGGTGTCGGGCAGCAAACCTCTGGTGTGCGCGGTGGACGAGCGCTCCTCCGGAATGAGCACCACCGGACGCAGTGTCGGATGGGCGTCCAGGCGCACGGCGCGATAACAGCGACCGTGCGAGCTGTCGGCCTCGACCGCGGATTCGGTCCAGGACACGACGATGCCGCCGAGCACGCTGGCCGCCGCGTTATCGGGGTGGCCTTCGAATTCCGAGGCCAGCTGCACCTGTTGCTCCAGGTCCAGACCCAGCTCGGGGTCGAGTTTCGCGGCCAGCGCGCTGCCGGCGGCCAGCCCGCCGACCACCGCGGAGGCCGAGGAACCGAGACCACGGGAGTGCGGAATCACGTTGTGGCACACCACATCGAGGCCGTCGGCCCAGACGCCGGCGGCCTCCAGGCCGCGCTCGATCGCGCGCACGACGAGATGCGAAGGGCCCCAGGGCACGTCATCGGCGCCCTCACCCTCCACCCGGATCGTAAGGCCGGAATCGGTAGTGCGCACCTGGATCTCGTCGAAGAGGCCCAAAGCCATTCCGAGCGAGTCGAATCCGGGACCGAGATTGGCGGTGGACGCCGGAACCCGTGCGGTGACGGCGATTCCGGGGGGCAGGGTCCGAACCCGAGCGGGGTCCGGAGCCAATTGGGTGTCGCGCGAGTTCAACTCAGGCCAGCTCGAGTTGGCGGGCGACGGCGACCGGGTCCACCGCGACAGCCTGCACTTCCAGCAGGCCGAGCAGGGCGGTGTCGGGGTCCTTGAGGCCGTTGCCGGTGACGGTGCAGACGACGGTGAGACCGGAATCCAGCCAGCCCTCCTTGCGCGCCGCGAGCACGCCGGCGACCGAAGCGGCCGAGGCGGGCTCGACGAAAACACCCTCGGTGGCGGCGACCAGGCGGTACGCCTCGAGGATTTCCTCGTCTGTGGCCGCGCGGAAGACGCCGCCGGACTGCTCCTTGGCCTCCATCGCGCCGTTCCAGGATGCGGGCGCGCCGATCCGGATGGCGGTGGCGATGGTCTCCGGGTTCGACACCGGGGCGCCGTTGACCAGCGGCGCGGCACCGGCGGCCTGCACGCCGAGCATGCGCGGCAGGCTCGTGGTGACGCCGTCGGCGTAGTACTCGCGGTAGCCGCGCCAGTACGCGGTGATGTTGCCGGCGTTGCCCACGGGCAGCGCGTGCACATCGGGGGCCTTGCCGAGCACGTCGCAGATCTCGAAGGCCGCGGTCTTCTGGCCTTCGATGCGGGCCGGGTTGACCGA
The DNA here is from genome assembly GCF_015355755.1 of Nocardia sp. XZ_19_385. Classification (NCBI taxonomy): domain Bacteria; kingdom Bacillati; phylum Actinomycetota; class Actinomycetes; order Mycobacteriales; family Nocardiaceae; genus Nocardia; species Nocardia sp. XZ_19_385. The sequence continues at coordinate 2,359,367 of NZ_JACVEE010000002.1, read as the reverse complement.
GTTCACCAGGCCGACCTCGGGGAAGTCGGAGGTGACCTTGCGGGCCAGCTCGAGGCAGTCGTCGAAGTTGCCGTCCACCTGGATGATCTTGGCGCCGAGCATGACGGCCTGGGCCAGCTTGCCCATCGCGATCTTGCCCTGCGGGATCAGCACCGCGCAGCTCATGCCGGCGCGGGTGGCGTAGGCGGCGGCCGAGGCCGAGGTGTTACCGGTGGACGCGCACAGCACAGCCTTCTGACCGCGGTATTTCGCGTCGGTCATGGCCATGGTCATGCCACGGTCCTTGAAGGAACCGGTCGGGTTCGCGCCTTCGACCTTGAGGTACACCTCGCAGCCGGTCAGCTCCGACAGGTGCGGTGCGGGGACCAGCGGGGTGCCGCCCTCGAACAGGGTCACCGGCTCCCAGTCGGCCGCACCTTCGAGACGGTCACGGTATGCCGCAATCAGACCCGGCCAGCGCGAGTGCACTTTCGACTGCGGTGCGACGGGGATGCTCATTCCTCGGTGCCTTCCAATCTCAAAACGCTGGTCACGGATGTGACGGATTCCATCTCCGCCAGCGCGGCGACGGTGTCCGCGAGCGCCGATTCCAGGGCGTGGTGGGTGACCACGACCAGGCGCGCACCCTCGCCGTGCCCGGCCTGGCGGACGGTGGAGATGCTGACCCCGTGGTTGGCGAATTCACCCGCGACCTTGGCCAGGACGCCCGGGACGTCTTCGACCTGCAGGTTCACGTGGTAGCGGGCGGGTGTGTCGCCGATCGGCGCGATCGGTAGCTCAGCATAAACCGATTCGCCCGGAGCGCGGCCACCGTAGAACTTGTTGCGCGCGGCCATCACCAGATCGCCGAGCACCGCGGAGGCGGTCGGGGCGCCGCCGGCGCCCTGCCCGTAGAACATCAGGCGGCCGGCGTTCTCCGCCTCGACGACCACGGCGTTGAACGCGCCGGTGACCGCGGCGAGCGGGTGCTTGCGCGGGATCAGCGCCGGGTAGACGCGCACCGAGATGCGATCCTTGCCGCCCTCCGCCGCGGGCGGGTTCCCGGGCACACGTTCGCAGATGGCCAGCAGCTTGACCGTGCAATCCAGCGCGGAGGCGGTCTCCAGATCCTCGGAGGTGATCTTGGAGATGCCTTCACGGTAGACATCGGCGGCGGTCACGCGGGTGTGGAACGCCAGCGAGGCCAGGATCGCGGCCTTGGCGGCGGCGTCGTAGCCCTCGACGTCGGCGGTCGGATCGGCCTCGGCGTAACCCAGGCGGGTCGCTTCCTTGAGGGTGATCTCGTAGTCGGCGCCGGTCTCATCCATCGCGGACAGGATGAAGTTGGTGGTGCCGTTGACAATGCCGACCACCTTGTTCACCCGGTCGCCGGACAGCGACTGGATGAGCGGGCGCACCACCGGGATGGCGCCGGCGACGGCGGCCTCGAAGTACAGGTCGGCGCGATTGCGCTCCGCGGCGGCGGCGAGTTCGCCGGTGTAGTCGGCCAGCAGCGCCTTGTTCGCGGAGATCACGGACTTGCCCGCGTTCAGCGAAGCCAGGATCAGGCTGCGGGCCGGATCGATACCGCCCATGACCTCTACGACCAGGTCGACATCGGCACGCGCGACGAGCGCTTCGGCGTCGGTGGTCAGCAGTTCGGCCGGAAGCCCGCGGTCCCGCTCCAGGTTGCGCACGGCGACACCGCGCAGCACCACCGGAGCACCGACGCGCGACCGCAGGTCATCGGCGTGGTCCCGCAGAATCCGCACGACCTCGGTGCCGACATTGCCCATACCGAGCACCGCGACACCGATCGGACGATCGATGCCCCAGGTCTCGTTTCTCTGTTCGGTCACTGTTCCACCTCCAGGCTGAGCAAATCCGCCACCGTTTCCCGGCGCAGAATCAAACGCGGCTGACCATCCCGGACGGCGACGACCGCCGGACGGGTCAACTGGTTGTATCGGCTCGACATCGAATAGCAATACGCACCGGTCGCCGCGACGGCGATCAGATCGCCGGGGCCGACATCGGCGGGCATCCAGGTGTCGCGGATGACGATATCGCCGCTCTCGCAATGCTTTCCGACGACGCGCGCGACCACGGCGGGCGCGTCCGAGGACCGCGAAACCAGGCGGCAGTCGTAATCGGCCTGGTACAGCGCGGGCCGGATGTTGTCGCTCATGCCGCCGTCGACGCTGACGTAGCGGCGGCGGTTGCCGCCGTCGAGCGAGACGTCCTTGATGGTGCCGACCTCATAGAGGGTGACGGTGCCCGGGCCGGCGATGGCACGGCCCGGTTCCACCGCGATCTCCGGGGTGGGCAGACCAGCGTGTGCCGCTTCGGTCTCGACCAGGCCGCGCAGCTTGCGCGCGAACTCGTCCAGCGGCGGCGGATCATCGTTCGGCAGGTACGAAATACCAAGGCCGCCACCGAGATCCAGCGTCGCGATCTGCGCGGTGCGCTCCACGCCGAACTTCTCGATGGCTTCGCGCAGCAGGGCGAGCAGGCGGCGGGCGGCGATCTCGAAACCGTCGATCTCGAAGATCTGCGAGCCGATGTGCGAGTGCAGGCCGACCAGGCGCAGGTTGTCGGCGTCGAATACCCGGGCCAGCGCCTCCATGGCGTCGCCGCCGGAGATGGAGAAGCCGAACTTCTGATCCTCGTGCGCGGTCGAAATGTATTCGTGCGTATGGGCTTCCACGCCGACGGTGACGCGGATCAGGACATCCTGCACCACACCGGCCGCACCGGCGACGGCTTCCAGGCGCTCGATCTCGTACAGCGAGTCGAGCACCACGTGGCCCACGCCCGCGGCCACCGCGGCCTCGAGCTCGGCGACGGATTTGTTGTTGCCGTGCAACGCGATTCGCTCCGCCGGGAAACCCGCGTGCAGCGCGATGGCGAGTTCGCCGCCGGAGCACACGTCCAGGGACAGGCCCTCGTCGCGGATCCAGCGCGCGATCTCACCGCACAGGAAAGCCTTGGAGGCGTAGTGCACCCGGGCGTTCGGCCCGAAGGCGCGCACCATGTCGCGGCAGCGGGACCGGAAATCGTCCTCGTCCACCACGAACAGCGGGGTGCCGAACTGCTCGGCGAGGTCGGCCACGGGGACACCGGCCAGGCTGACCACACCGTCGTCGCCGCGAGAAGCGTTGCGGGGCCACACATTCGCGGGCAGCGCGATCATCTGCTTCGGATCGCTCGGGCGCTCCGGAAGATTCGGGGCGTGCGGGATTTCGGCATGCCGGGGTCCAGCGGGATGTGCGCCGCTCACTTCTGTTCCTTTCGGGGGTTCACGAGTGCGCGCGCGCACTTCGATAGGTGTGCGTTCACATCCGCTCCGGTGCGCTCACACCCAGCAGGGCGAGGCCGTTGGCCAGCACCTGACGGGTCGCCTTGACCAGCTGCAGCCGGGCGGCGTGGCGCGGGGTGACGGGTTCGTCGCCCTTGGGCAGCACGCGCATATCGTCGTCGGACTGGAACGGGTGGTAGGCGCCGGCCACTTCTTCCAGGTAGCGCACGACGCGGTGCGGTTCCCGCATGTCCGCGGCGGTGGCCACGACGCGGGGGAACTCGGCCAGGACGCCGATCAGCTTGGTCTCGCGTTCGGCGGTCAGCAGGCCGAGATCCACTGGCACCGAAGCGAATTCGAATTCCGCCGCGTTGCGGGTGATGCTGCAGGTGCGGGCGTGCGCGTACTGCACGTAGTAGACCGGGTTGACGCTTTCCTGCTTGGTCCACAGGTCCAGGTCGATATCGATGCTCGAGTTCACCGAGGAGCGCACCAGCGAATACCGCGAGGCGTCGACGCCGATGGCCTCCACCAGGTCGTCGAGCGTGATCACCGTGCCCGCGCGCTTGCTCATCTTCACGGCGGCGCCGTCTTTCACCAGGTTCACCATTTGGCCGATGAGCACCTCGACGGTGTCCGGGTTGTCGCCGAACGCCGCGGCGGCGGCCTTCAAACGGCCGATGTAGCCGTGGTGGTCCGCGCCCAGCATGTAGATGCACAGGTCGAAGCCGCGCGACCGCTTGTTCTGGAAGTAGGCGATGTCACCGGCGATGTAGGCCGAGGTGCCGTCGCTCTTGAGCACGACACGGTCCTTGTCGTCGCCGTACTCGGTGCTGGCGATCCACCAGGCGCCGTCCTTCTCGTACAGATTGCCCGAGGCCTTCAACTCCGCGACGGCGTTGTCGACCGCGCCGGAGGCGAACAGCGAGCTCTCGTTGAAGTAGACGTCGAAGTCGCAGCCGAAATCGTGCAACGTCTTCTTGATGTGGGCGAACATCATCTCGACGCCCTCGCCGCGGAACAGTTCGTGGCGTTCCTGCTCGGGCAGGCTCGCGGCGTCCGGGTGCTGCGCGACGATCGCGTCGGCGATCTCGGTGATGTAGGCGCCCGCATACCCGTCCTGCGGGGTTGGGGCGCCGGTCGCGGCTGCGACCAGGGAATTGGCGAACCGGTCGATCTGCGCGCCGGCGTCGTTGAAGTAGTACTCCCGGGTCACCGCTGCGCCCTGAGCGGACAGAATCCGGCCCAGCGCGTCACCGACGGCGGCCCAGCGGGTGCCGCCGAGGTGGATCGGGCCGGTCGGGTTCGCCGAGACGAACTCCAGGTTGATCTTGGTGCCGGTCAGCGACTCGCCAGTGCCGTAGCCGGCGCCCGCTTGCAGGATCTTCGCCACGATCGCGCCCTGCGCGGCAGCGGCCAGCCGGATGTTCAGGAAGCCCGGCCCGGCGACGTCCGCGGCGTCCACACCGTCGGCTTCGGCAAGGGCACTGGCAAGCCAGGTAGCGAGCTCGCGCGGGTTGGTTCCGACTTTCTTGGCAACCTGCATCGCCAAATTCGTGGCATAGTCACCGTGTTCCGGATTACGGGGGCGTTCCACACTGACCTCGTCGGGCAGGACCGCAGGGTCCAGTCCACGTTCGACAAGCACCTTCGCGGCGGTTGCGCGAAGGAGAGATGCAAGGTCAGCTGGAGTCACGAGTAACTATCCTATGGTCTGGGCAGGTGAACACCTTCGGGCGGGCACCGCGCAGCACTAGCGGAATCATCACGTCGAGAGAGCACAACGAGCGATGCCGAGTAGTAAGAGCGCCTCGAAATCGGCCAAGGCCGTCCGAGCCGCCGGGAAGGCTTCACCTTCCCTCCGCAAGGGGGGCGGCAGAGACCAAGTTCGACCCAAGCGCCAGATCCCGTGGCTGGCCATCGGTGCCGCCGCGGTAATCATCGCATTGGTCGGCGCCCTGGCCTACAGCCTGGTCCCGAAGTACCGCGAGCAGGCCGAGCTCGACAAATACACGCCGAGCGCGGAGAAGAAGGACCCGTCCGAGCAGATCCCGGGCGTGGTGAAGAAGGACTACGCCCAGGGCGCCGGCAAGCACATCCAGCCCACCCAGCGCGTGGCCTACGACACGACGCCGGCCTACGGCGGACCCCACGATTCGTCCTGGGCCGCCTGCACCGGTGTGGTGTACAGCAAGCCGATTCGCACCGAGAACGCGGTGCACTCGCTCGAGCACGGCGCGGTGTGGATCACCTACAACCCCGACAAGGTCGACGGGGCCGGGCTGGACGTCTTGAAGCGCAAGGTCGAGGGCAAGCAGTACACGATGATGTCGCCCTATCCCGGGCTGGAATCGGCGGTTTCGCTGCAGTCCTGGGGTCATCAGCTGAAGCTGGACGATCCGAACGACAAGCGCGTCGGGCAGTTCATCACCGCGCTGCGGCAGAACCCGTACGGCGTCTACCCCGAGATCGGCGCGGACTGCTCCAATCCGTACTTCGACCGGGACAACCCGGCGCCGTTCGATCCGGCGCCGCCGGGCCCGGACGCGGTTCCGGTGGACGGCACCGGCATCCCCACCGATCAGAGTGAGCTCGGCGGCGCCGGTCAGCCCACCATTCCCGGTGTGCCGAACATTCCGGGCCTGACCGGTGTGCCGACCGCACCTGCGGCGCCCATCGAACCCGTGGCACCCCCGGCGACGCAGTAGATGACGGCCGACAGCGAAACCGAGTCCGGATTCCGGACGCAGGTGCGGGGCCAGCGGACCGCACTGCTGGTCCTGGGCGTCATCGGGGCGATCCTGCTCGGTTTCGCCGTCGGCACCATGGCGCGCATCCCGCTGGACGGCGCGTCCGAACCCGATCCGGGCGCCGTCGACATCGGCTTCACCCAGGACATGTCCGCGCATCACGCGCAGGCGGTGGAAATGGCGGGCGTGGCATTGCTCCGCTCCACCGACAACGATGTGCGCCGGCTGGCCTACGACATCATGACCACCCAGCAGGCCCAGGTCGGCCGCATGCAGGGCTGGCTGCAGCTGTGGGGCAAGCCCGCCCAGAGCGTCGACGGCTATATGGCCTGGATGACCGAACCGTCCGCCGGACATCACGGCGGCGCGGCCACCGCCGCCCAGCACACCGGTCCGATGGCGACCATGCCCGGCATGGCCACCGCCGAAGAACTTGCCGCCCTGCGCCAGGCCCCCGAGCTGGACACCATGTTCCTGCGCCTGATGCTGCGCCACCACCAGGGCGGGCTGTCGATGATCCAGTACGCCGCCACACACGCGGAAACCACCGCCGTGCGCACGCTGGCGGAAACCATGGGCGGAACCCAGCAGAACGAAGCCCAGCTGATCACCCGCATGCTCACCACCCGCGGCGGCACCCCCCTCCCCCTCAACTGATCGCGAACTCCCCGGCCCGCCCTCCTTTTTGGCGGTAGGCCGGGGATGCGATACGCTTTCCCCGCCCGATCGGACGCCCTCCCGGCGCCCGATCGAGAACTATCCCGCCCTCGTAGCTCAGGGGATAGAGCGTCTGCCTCCGGAGCAGAAGGCCGCAGGTTCGATTCCTGCCGAGGGCACCGTTCCTCTCGTGCTTGGCTCATGCTCATCAAGAGCATGAGCCATTCTCGTTTCACTCGAATTTTGTGGGGGTGCAACCCCCACAACCCGCCCGGCGGGCTTCGCCCCCGGACCCCCGTTCACTTGCCGCGGATCACGGGCGGGCGGGGTCTGAGCTGATCAGCCTGCCCGGGGTCCGGCAGGGAGTCGATCCTCAGCCGCGTCCGAACCAGCGGCGCCAGCCGCGCCTAGCTGAAATGCTTTCGTCGGGCCAGCTCGGCGCCAGGTTGATGATGGCGAAAACTCTTCCGCCGCTGCGACTTACGCCCCGGCTCGGCCGCACCGACTGTTCCCCAACGCTGAATCCGTCTGGCTACGCCGATAAGCGACGGCGAGCGTCCGCGGTCGGCACGGGTCGGGTCGTCGCTGGCTATCAAGGCATCTTGGGGCTGTTGCCGACGTGTTGCTTGACCGGGGGTAGTGGGCGGGTTGAGATGGCGGGATGACACAGCAGTGGTGGCGGGAGTTGCCGCCGGCAGCGGGGGCGTTTGTTATGGCCACCGGGATTCTGTCGGTTGGCCTGCATCTCATGGATTTCGAGGTGGCGTCTTGGGTTACCCTCGCTCTCGCCGGCGGGGCGTGGGTGGTGTTGGCGGTCGACTTCGGGACTCGGTTGCTCGGGGATCACTCGCGTTGGGAGACCGAGGCTGCGACTGCGCCCGCGCTGACGGGGGTTGCTGCTACGACGGTGTTGGGGACTCGGCTGTCGTTGGCGGGGTGGCAGTGGGGGGCGGTGGTGTTGCTTGTGGTGGCGGTGGTGGCGTGGCCGGTGTTGCTGGGGTTTGTGGTTCGGCATTGGGGTAGGCGGATGCCGGGGGCCGCGTTTTTGGTTTGTGTTGCGACGCAGGGTGTTGCGGTGCTCGGTGCCACGCTGGCGCAGGCGGGGCGGGGTGGGTGGCTGATGTGGGTTGCGCTGGGGTTCTTCGGAGTTGGGATTCCGCTTTATGTGGTGGCGTTCGCGCATTTCGATGTCGCCCAGGTCTGGCGGGGGGCGGGGGATCAGTGGGTGGCGGCGGGGGCGCTGGCTATTTCTGCGCTCGCGGCTTCGAAACTCGCTGCGTGGCAACACTGGACGGGGGTTGGGCACACCGTGCTGCGGGTGGTCACGTTGGTTCTGCTCGGTCTCTGTCTGATGGGGTATGTCGTGTTGCTGGCGGCCGAGGTCTTCAACAAGCGGCCTGGTTACAACATCCGGCGCTGGGCGACCGTCTTTCCGCTCGGCATGACCGCGGTGGCTACCCTCTCCACCGCCGCCGCCCTGAAGATTCACCCGCTGCACGACCTCGGTGCGGTGCTGCTGGCGGGGGCCGCAGTCGTCTGGGTGATCGTCTTCGCGGAGCTGCTCTGGACATCGTGGGCGAAAACGCAGGGTTCTCGCGCGTGATCTATACCGAACTGCTCTTACCAAGTATCATTGCTTTGTCACGAAAGTGATGCCGAGCGGTGGGACGCCGCTGACACGACGCCCCACCTGGTGGGTTTACCTAGCCCGCACTCGGCGGACCAGGTAGATGATGATTACCCCGGCTGCTACGGCAACACTGACGTACGCGGTGCCGTAGCTGACCGGGGTCTCTCTCTCCCGGCGATGTTTCGCCATCCCCACCACCTCCTTCCTGGGCGCGATGTCAGACCAAGTCCATCGCCCCTCGGCAGGAGGTACAGCCACAATACGTCTTGGCTATGACAGAAGTCCTTGGAACAGAGCAGATTCCAGTGACTCGGTAGCTATTTCGACCAGTCGACCTGGTCCGCCATGGCGAGGAGACGGTCGCGGCGAGCTGGGCTGGTCTCGCCGACCCAGGAGATCAACCCGTAGACGTGGGCGCGGAAGTCGTTGTGGCCGTCGCGGTTCTGAGTGGCAGGGCCGGTGCGCAGGCAGTTGTGCAGGAGGGCGCGCAGGGCGTCGTAGCGGTCGCGTGGGACTGCGGGGTGGGTGTTGATGACCAGGCCCGCGAGGATCTGGCGCTGGTGCGGGCGGCGGATGCGGGTTTTGCCGGGGCGAATCGAGAAGCCTTCGGACTTCGCGATTTTGGTTGCCAGCCAGATGGTCCGACCCGGGTCGAGGTCGCTCTTACCGGAGATGGCCAGGTCGTCGGCGTAGCGGGTGTACACGAGACCATGCTGGGTCGCGTAACCGGCCAGACGGCGGTCCAAGCCGTGCGCGATGAGGTTGGCGAGGCGGGGTGAGGTCGGTGCGCCTTGCGGTAAGTGGCGGGCGCGCAGGAGGTTTCGCTGGTTGAAGTCGAGGGTGCGGAGTTCGGCGACCGGGGTGGCCGTGGTGCACAGGTCGGCCAGGACTTGGGCGACCGTGGGCGAATATCCGCAGGCTGCGAATACCGCACGGACTCGCGCGACGCCGATACTGGTGAAGAAATCGCGCAGGTCTACCCGGACAACGACTTCCGCGCCGGCGTGCGGTGCGGCGAAGGTTGTTGCACTGCGACCCTTTTCGAAGCCGTGACAGGCTGGGTGCGCCGGGATTTCGCTCAGCACGCGATGCAGGATGCGCCGCTGGATTTCGCGCAGGCGGACCTTCGGAGCCTCGACGAGGCGGACGCCGCTTGTTTTCGGCAGTTGCCGGTATCGATAGTGGGACAAGGGTTGTGCGGCACGACGGAGCCAGTTGCCGTGGTCGGCGAACCATTCGAGTTCGGCCGGTGTGACATTGAGCAACGCGCACAGCGCCGCGAGATCCGGAATGTCCACCGCACCGAAACGCGTACGCGCAGGCTGTGTTCGGGGAAGTTCATCGGCCAGCTCGTCGGCGGCGGGCGGAAGCGACACGACGATCGTCGCCAATTTCGGCAACTCCGCCAGGAGCCGTTGGAGAGTTCCGACCGGATCGAGTGGTTCGCTCGGCATCAAATCCGTGACCCGGCGCGCCAGTTCCTCGGCCCGGCCCGGTTCGACGATCTCCGCGAATGCCTCGGCCAGGTTCGACCGGCTCCACTCCGCACCGAGGAACTCGAAGGAGTAGGCCAGTTCCCGGGCCAGATCGGGCGGAACAGCACCGCTCATGAACGGAGAAATGCGACGGCGGCGAGGCGACCAGAACCCTTCGTCCTTCGTACCAAGATGCACGCGGAGCGTGCCCTGTGGTTTCGGACGCTGTGCCCAACTGACCTGCCTGACCCAGGGGTTACCCCTGAGACGGGTCGCATCGACCCACACTCGCCTCGCCGCTGTCGCACCGGAATACCCTGGCACACCCTGCACTCCGAGTCACCTCGGAGCTGCAGGCCTAGAGCGAGCGGCGGGAATCGAACCCACGTAAACGGCTTTGCAGACCGCTGCCTAAACCTCTCAGCCACGCCCGCCTCGCCTATCACTATCCCGTTTCGCGACACCGCGGCCCACAGTTGCGCTCACCGTGATTCGATTCCCGGATCGGCATGGAATGATCGGGTCCATGTCCCGGCCACGCCCGCTTCCGCTCGACCCGATCGAGGAGGCACACCGTCAGTGGGTCGGCCACGGCTGGGGCGCGGTGGCCGACGGCATGGCCGCAGTGACGTCTCTGGTGCGCGCGCAGCAAATTGTGATGGCCCGGGTCGACGAAGCGCTCAAACCAACCGGTCTGACTTTCTCGCGCTACGAACTGCTCGCCCTGCTGAGCTTCAGCAAGACCGGCGCGCTGCCGATGGCCAAGGCCAGCGCGCGCCTGCAGGTGCACCCCACCAGCGTCACCAACACCGTGGATCGCCTGGAGGCGGCACAGCTGGTGCAACGCGTTCCGCATCCCAGCGACCGCCGAGCCACCCTCATCGAAATCACCGAGGCGGGCCGGAAACTCGTCGCCGAGGCGACCGGGGAACTCAACGCGAAGGTGTTCGCCCAGCCCGGCCTGCCCCCGGATCGCCTGCACACCCTGTTGCAACTGCTCGCGGAATTCCGGCACGCCGCCGGTGATTTCGATACCGGCGACGAGCAGGCCCGCTGGACCGCTCGAGATCATTGACCGGCAATCGAACTGGACAGTCCCCTACGCGGCCGGATCGGCGTGTCCATAACGTTCCGGCATCCAACTAGCGAATTCCGCGGGCGCGCACCTTGGCAGCAGCCCGGAAAAGGTCCACCATGGAGCGCATGGTGCTGGTCTTGGGGGTATCGGCAGGCGCTGGTGGCGCCCGCGCGGTATTGACACATTCCGATCAGCCACATCTCCCGCCGATCGACCGCTGCCGCGTGCCCCGCCGGGCCGGCGGCGGAGTCGAAGAAGCCGTCTTCGAAGCGATCCGGCAGATGCGCCGATCGGCCGACCGGCGCGACGAACTCATCACCGGAACCGCGGTGACCTGCCGCTGCCCGCTGCACGCCGACGCCATCCGGGCCGCCGCGGGTTCCACGCCCCTCACCATCGTCTCCGAACCCGTTGCACAGCTGCGCTATCTGCGTTTCACCGGCCAGCTGCCCGAGGACGGCACGGTGCTGCTCTACGACCTCGGCAGTTCCGGCCTGACCATCACGCACTCGGACTGCCGCACCGATTCCGTACTGTCCAGCAAACGCAGCACGGTGCTCGGCGGCGATGGTTTCGACGCGCTGCTGCGCTGGCAGCTGGCGCGGGACGGCGTCCTCACCGACAAGATCACCTGCCGCCGGCACCGCGAGGCGCTCAGCGTCGACCGCGTGGTCACCGCGATGGACGACAATTCCGGCGGCCGCGCGGTGCTCACCCGCAGCGATATCGCCGAGCTGTGCGCCGCGGGCATCCACCATTCGGTGTCCTTCGTGCACCAGACGATCGAGCAGACCGAGACGCCGCCCGGAGCCATCGTGTTGCTGGGTGGTTGCGTCCGCAGTCCGAGCATCCAGGAAACGCTCGCCGAACTCATCGATCTGCCGATGATCTACGACCCGGAGCCCGAGGCGGTTTCGTCCCGTGGTGCGGTGCTGCTCGCCACCGGACGTCCGGCCGCGGAGCTGCGCACCACTCGCGCCAAACTGAGCGACCTCACCCCGGCGACCGTCGACCGCCGCAAACTCATTGCCGCACTTGCCGTCACAGCCGCGCTCGGCGCCACCATCGCGGGCGTACTGGCGATGGACCGCGATTCGTCCTCCAGCCACGACGGCACCCCACCCACCCCGGTCGAGGTCGTGGGCATTCCGCCGGTGGATTCCTTCCGATAGCTCCTTCCGCGCGCCGAACGGCAACCAGCACTATTTGCTATTAGTTTGCTGCGTATGCCTGAAGAAAAGGTGCGCTAGCCATGGCGTGGACACGCAGACAGATCCTGGCCGCGGGTGCGATGTTCGGCGCTACGGCCACGCTCGGTACGACCGCGGGACGCGCCACCGGCGCGCCTGGGCCCCATCGCGATACCGCCCTGTGGGACCGCTGCCTGAGCAGCGCCCGCGACATCCTCACCCTCGACGAGAACCACAACGACCTGAAGACCGGTTACCTGCGCAGCCTCATCGACGGGCCGCGCATCACGACGACCCCGAAGCAGGTGCTGGTGGTCGGCGCGGGCATCGCCGGGCTGAGCGCGGCTCGAATCCTGCAACGCGCCGGGCACGAGGTCACTGTGCTGGAGGCCGCGCGGGATCGAGTGGGCGGGCGCTGCAAGACATTTCGCGGCATGTGGGCCGACAGCACCTTGCATGCGGAGGCCGGCGCGATGCGGCTGCCGTCACAGCACGTGCTGGTCTCGGCCCTCGCCGACGACCTCGGGTTGCGGCGGCGGCCGTTCCATCTGATCGATGTCGCGGCCGAGCACGCGGCCGGTCCCCCGCTGGCGCCGCGGGTGGAATACGTCTCCTCGTCCGACCCCGGCGACACCTGGACAGGCGTGGGCCCCGACATCGCCTATGTCCCACCGAAACCGGTCGGGAACCGGCCGATCACCGTCAACGGCGTCACCGCCGCCAAATCCGCGTACCTGACCGGCCCGTCCGCGGTGCATTCGAGTTTCGGAGTCACCGGTGATCTGCTGCGCCGCACGGCCCGCGCCATGCTCGACGAGGCCCTGCTTCCGCTGACACAGCTCTACGCCGCGGTCCATCAGCAGAGCGAACCGTCGCGGTCGGCCACCGAATCCCGCGCGGAGGCTCTGGCCGACCTGCTCTACCGCTACGACAACTACTCACTGCGCCGCTGGCTGGTGGAAGAGGCGGGCTGGAACGAGGCGGATATCGACGCCGTCGGCACCATCGAGAACCTGACCTCACGACTCCCCCATGCCCTGCTGCACCAGCTCGGCACGTCTGCGGATCTGGCTCCCACCAACACTTTCTGGGAACTGACCGGGGGCACGGACACCCTCACCACCGCATTGGCGGCCGAGTTGACGCCCGGCACGATCGTGCAGGACCGCCGCCTGATCGAGGCCGACACCTCCGGCTCCGGCGTGCGCCTGATCTGCACCAGTCAGGACGGCGACCCGCTGGATCCCGACGATCGCCACGAGTACACCGCCGACGCCGCGATCATCACGGTGCCGTTCACCGGTCTGCGGTACGTCGGATTCACACCGCAGTTGTCACCGGACAAGCGCCGGGCCATCGCCGAACTGCACTACGACGCGGCCACCAAAGTGCTGCTGGAATTCGACGACCGCTGGTGGGGACCGAGTGTCGGCGGCGGCGCGGTCTCCGACCAGGCGAACCGGTTCACCTATTTTCCCTCGCACACCCCGCCGGGTTCGGCCGGTGGAATCGTCCTCGCGTCCTACACCTGGGCCGACGACGCCACCGCCTGGGACGCCGTCCCGCCCGACCAGCGCCCCGGCCGCGCCCTCGACGGTCTACTGGATACCTTTGTCCCCCACGGAATTTCCGCCGAATCGATCACCGGCTCCTATACCGGTCACTGGGCCACCGAATCCTGGATGACCGAGCCGCTGGCCTCCGGCGAGGCGGCGGTGTTCATGCCGGGTCAGGCCGCGGAATTGAGCGCCGCGATCCGTGTCCCCGAAGCCGGCGGCCGCCTGCTCTTCGCCGGTGACCACACCAGCCACAAGCACGCCTGGATCGAAGGCGCGCTGGAATCGGCCTGCCGGGCCGCCGCCGAAATCGGGGGGCTGCAAACAGCCGCGGCACCGCCATTGTGAATGGCGGTGCCGCAGTTGGATTTTCGCGAAGGTCAGCGGTGGTTGAAGTCCGCCGGCCGCTTCTCGACGAAGGCGGTCATGCCTTCCTTCTGGTCCTCGGTGGCGAACAGCGAGTGGAAGACGCGGCGTTCGAAGCGCAGGCCCTCGCCGAGGGTGGTTTCGAAGGAGCGGTTCACGGCTTCCTTGGCGATCATGGCCGAGGGCAATGACATCGAGGCGATGGTTTCGGCGACCTCGAGGGCGGTGGCGACCAGGTCGGCGGCCGGAACAATGCGCGAGACCAGGCCCGCGCGCTCGGCTTCCGCGGCGTCCATGTTGCGGCCGGTGAGGATCAGGTCCATGGCCTTGGCCTTGCCGACGGCGCGGGTGAGGCGCTGCGAGCCGCCCATGCCGGGGATGACACCGAGCTTGATCTCGGGCTGGCCGAACTTGGCGGTGTCGGCGGCGAGCAGGATGTCGCACATCATGGCCAGTTCACAGCCGCCGCCGAGGGCATAACCGGCGACCGCAGCGATGAGGGGCTTACGGAAGGCGGTCAGACGGTCCCAGCCGGCGAAATGGTCGGTGAGGAACATGTCCATGTAGGACTTGGTCTGCATTTCCTTGATGTCCGCGCCCGCGGCGAAGGCCCGCTCGGAGCCGGTAAGGACGACCGCGCCGATCTCGTTGTCGTTCTCGAGCTCGTCGAGGGCGGCCGAGATATCGGCGAGGACCTGCGAGTTCAGCGCATTGAGGGCCTTCGGCCGGTTCAGCGTGATGAGGGCGACGCGGCCCTTACGCTCCAGCAGAATGGTCTCGAAGTCACTCACGCCTGTTCTCCCTCGGATCGCTTACGGATATCGGTGACGATAGCCGAGAAGTCCTTGCCCGATTCCGCCTGGTTGAACCGGTTGTAGATCTCCGCAGCGAGCTGACCGACCTGACCGTCGACGCCATTGGCCTGCAGCGCGTTCGCGGCCAGGGTCAGGTCCTTGGTCATGAGCGCGGTGGCGAAGCCGGGCTGGTAGTCGTTGTTGGCCGGGCTGGCCGGGACCGGGCCGGGCACCGGGCAGTAGCTGGTCAGCGCCCAGGACTGGCCGGAGGCGGTGGAGACCACGTCGAAGAACTTCTCGTGGGTCAGGCCCAGCTTCTCGCCGAGCACAATGGCCTCCGACAGCGCGACCATGGAGATGCCGAGCAGCATGTTGTTGCAGATCTTGGCGGCCTGGCCGACGCCGGAGTCACCGCAGTGCACCACCTTGCCGCCCATGACCTCCAGCACGGCGAGGCCGTCGGCGAAGGCATCGGCCGCGCCGCCGACCATGAAGGTCAGCGTGCCCGCGGCCGCGCCCGCGACGCCACCGGAGACCGGCGCGTCCAGGACTCGATGTCCCGCTGCCACAGCACGTTCCGCCGCTTCCTTGGCATCGGCGACATCGATGGTGGAGCAATCGATGAACAGCGTGCCGGGGTTGGCGGCCGCCAGCACCTCCCCGTAGACATCGAGGACCAGCTTGCCGTTGGGCAGCATGGTGATCACGATGTCGCGGCCGGTGGCGGCGGCGACGGCCGAATCCACCACGGTGGCACCGTCATTGCGCGCCTGCACCTGCGCGGCCGGTACCGGGTCGAAGGCGAGCACCTCGTAGCCCGCCTTGACCAGGTTGGCGGCCATCGGGCCGCCCATATGGCCGAGGCCCAGGAAGCCGATCTTCTTGCTCATTCGCTCAACCCCAGTTCCTTGTCGCCCAATTCGGCGAAGTACGCGTCGACCTGCGCCTCGGTCACCTCGGTCAGCGTCGCGGGAGACCATTGCGGGTTACGGTCCTTGTCGATCACCTGGGCGCGGATGCCCTCGACGAGATCGTGCGAGGACAACGAGGCGATGGAGACGCGGTATTCCTCGTTCAGCACCGCCTCCAGGCTCGGCAGGTCGCGCGCGGTACGCAGCGAACGCAGCGTGACCTTCAGTGCCACCGGCGATTTCGAGAGCACATCGACGGCGGCCTGGTTCGCTTCCGGCGCATCGCTTGCCTGCAAACGGGCGACGATCTCCTCGACGGTGTCCGCGTTGTAGCAAGCGTCGATCCACGCCTGCCGGGCGATCAGACCGGATTCCGGTGCGGCCGTGGCGAATTTGGCGATGGCGATCTCGGCGGTCTCGGTCCGCAGCGTATCCAGCAGCGCCGGAATGTTTTCCGAGGCCACGTAGTAGTCCGCGAACCCGGCGGCGATGGCGTCGCCCGCGGTCATCCGGGCGGTGGTGAGCGCGACATGCGTGCCGAGCTCGCCCGGTGTACGCGAAAGCAGGTAGGTGCCACCGACATCCGGGATGAAACCGATCCCGACCTCGGGCATACCGATCTTGGAGCGTTCGGTGACGATGCGGTGGCTGCCGTGCCCGGACAGGCCGACGCCGCCGCCCATCACGATGCCGTCCATGACGACCAGGTACGGCTTCGGGTAGCTGCCGATCAGCGCGTTGAGGATGTACTCGTCGCGCCAGAACACGCCGGTCGGCGAATCCGCGTCGGCGGCACCGGACTTGGCGTCGTGGTGGATGGCGACGATATCGCCGCCCGCGCACAGCCCACGCTCCCCCGCACCGGTGACGACGACCGTGCGTACCTCGTCGTCGGTGGCCCAGGCGCGTAGTGCGGCCAGAATCTCCAGCGCCATCGCATGATTCAGCGCGTTGATGGCCTTCGGCCGATTCAGCGTGATCAAGCCCAGCCCGTCGCGCTTGTCGATCAGGACCTCGGCGGTACCTTCTGTTCGCTCGCTCATGCCGCTCCTACCACTGAGCGGGCGACAACCACCCGCATGATTTCGTTGGTGCCCTCGAGGATCTGATGCACGCGCAGGTCCCGGACGATCTTCTCCAGCCCGTATTCCGCCAGATAGCCATACCCGCCGTGCAACTGCAGCGCCTTGTTCGCCACCTCGAAACCGGCGTCGGTCGCGAATCGCTTCGCCATGGCGCACAATTCGACCTTGTCCGGCGCGTCGGCGTCGAGCGCTCCCGCGGCCCGCCACAGTAGCGTCCGGGCCGCCTCCAGTTCCGTGCGCATATCCGCCAGCTGGAACTGCAGCGCCTGATTTTTCAGCAGCGCCTGCCCGAAAGCGTTGCGCTGGGCCAGGTACGGCACGGTCTTGTCGAGCGCCGCCTGTGCGCCGCCGACCGAGCAGGCCGCGATATTCAGCCGCCCGCCGTTGAGCCCGTTCATGGCGATCCGGAAACCGTCGCCCTCGGCGCCGAGCCGGTTCGCGGCGGGGACGCGAGCGTCCTCCAGGATCACCTGACGGGTCGGCTGCGCGTTCCAGCCCATCTTCCGTTCGTTCGGACCGACCGACAGGCCGGGCGTATCGGCGGGCACGATGAACGCCGAAATACCGCGCGCGCCTTGCTCTCCCGTGCGCACCATCAGCACGTAGACGTCGTTGGCGCCCGCACCGGAGATGAATTGCTTGGCGCCGTTGAGGATGTAGTCGTCCCCGTCGCGCACCGCCTTGGTGCTCAGCGCCGCCGCGTCGGAACCGACGCCCGGCTCGGTCAGTGCGTAGCTGGCCAGCTGTTCCATCGAAGTCAGCTGCGGCAGCCACCGATTGCGTTGCCGCTCATCGCCGTAACTGTCGATCATCCACGCCGCCATGTTGTGGATGGAGATGTAGGCGGCGATGGCAGGGCAGCCGGTGGCCAGCTGCTCGAAGATGCGCACGGCGTCCAGGCGGCGCAGTCCCGAGCCGCCGACATCCTCGCCGACGTAGATGCCACCGAGCCCGAGCGGCCCGGCTTTGCGCAGTACGTCTACCGGAAAGTGCTTCTGCTCATCCCATTCCAGCGCGTTCGGCGCCAGGAACTCGTCGGCGAAGCCGCGCGCGGTGTCGCGGATCGCCTTCTCGTCGTCATCCAGTTCGAACATGGGTCAGTCCATCGTCGGGATGACGAACGCGTTGGACTCCTTCATGCCGGAAGGCCAGCGCTGGGTGACGGTCTTGGTCTTGGTGTAGAAGCGGATGGAATCCGGGCCGTGCTGATTCAGATCGCCGAAGCCGGAACGCTTCCAGCCACCGAAGGTGTGATAGGCGATCGGCACCGGGATCGGCACGTTGATGCCGACCATGCCGACCTGCACGCGCGCCGCGAAATCGCGGGCGGTGTCACCGTCGCGGGTGAAAATGGCGACGCCGTTGCCGTATTCGTGCTCGTTGGCCAGGCGCAGGGCCTCTTCGTACTCCTTGGCGCGCACGATGGCGAGCACTGGGCCGAAGATCTCCTCTTTATAGATCCGCATCTCGGCGGTGACGTTGTCGAAAAGCGTTGCGCCGGCGAAGTAGCCGTCCTCGCCGCCCTCGACGGTCAGCCCGCGTCCGTCGATGACCAGCTCGGCCCCCTCATCGATGCCGATCTGAACATAGGAGTTGACGCGGTCCACACCGTCCCGGCCGACCAGGGGGCCGAAGTCGGCGCCCGGGTCGTCGGAGCGGCCGACATTGAGCTTGTTCACGCGCTCGATCAGCTTCGCGCGCAGGCGATCCGCGGTCTCCTCGCCGACCGGCACCGCCACCGAGATCGCCATGCAGCGCTCGCCCGCGGAGCCGTAGCCCGCGCCGATCAGCTGGTCGGCGACGTCGTCGAGATCGGCGTCGGGCATCACGATGGCGTGGTTCTTGGCGCCGCCGAAGCACTGCGCGCGCTTGCCGTTCGCGGAGGCGGTCTCGTAGATGTACTGCGCGATCGGGGTGGAGCCGACGAAGCCGACCGCCTTGATGCGCGGGTCGTGCAGCAGCGTGTCGACGGCTTCCTTGTCACCGTTGATCACGTTGAACACACCGGCCGGCAGACCGGCCTGCAGGAATAGTTCGGCCAGGCGCAGCGGCACCGAGGGGTCGCGCTCGGACGGCTTGAGGATGAAGGCGTTGCCGGTGGCCAGCGCCGGACCGGCCTTCCACAGCGGAATCATGGCCGGGAAGTTGAACGGGGTGATGCCCGCGACCACACCGAGCGGCTGCCGCATGGAGTACACGTCGATGCCGGTGCCGGCCGATTCGGTGTACTCACCCTTGAGCAGATGCGGGATGCCGCAAGCGAATTCGATCACCTCGAGGCCGCGCTGGATATCGCCCTTGGCGTCGGCGATGGTCTTGCCGTGCTCCGAGGAGAGCAGCGCGGCCAGCGAATCCATCTCGTCCTGCACCAGCGTCAGGAACTTCATCAGCACCCGGGCCCGCTTCTGCGGGTTGAACGCGGCCCACACCTGCTGCGCCGCTTCGGCGTTCGCGATCGCCGCTTCGACCTCGGACTTGCTCGCCAGCGGCACCCGGGCCTGCACCTGGCCGATGTTCGGATCGAACACGTCGCCGAAGTTGCCGGAGGTGCCGGGGACGTGCTGCCCACCGATGAAGTGCGTGAGTTCGCGAACCATGCCAGTCCTGTCTCGTAAGTCGACGCTGTTCAGCCCGGTACGACTGATCTGCGGCCATCCTATAGTTGGACATCCAAGTAAATAGCTGGAGTGTGACCCATCACACGCCCACCTGGTCGGCGCGCGCCCGCTGGCGGAGTGACCCGCGTCACCGTAGGATTAGTTGGACGTCCTAGTATTGGGCGTTCCGCACCCCTCTCGGAGGTAGCCGTGCCCGACCTGCACCAGCCCAAGCACCCCGTTCGCTTCGTGACGTCGGCGGCCCTGTTCGACGGGCACGACGCGGCGATCAACATCATGCGGCGCATCCTGCAGGCGCAGGGCGCCGAGGTGGTCCACCTAGGGCACAACCGGGCGGTCAGCGAAGTGGTCGACGCGGTGCTCACCGAGGACGTCCAGGGCGTCGCGGTCAGCTCGTATCAGGGCGGCCATGTCGAGTACTTCGAATACCTGGCGGACGCGCTGCGCAAGGCCGGCGCCGGGCATGTCCGGATCTACGGTGGCGGCGGTGGCGTGATCGTCGCCGAGGAGATCACGCGGCTCGCCGACGCCGGGGTCACCATCTTCTCCCCCGAGGACGGCCAGCGACTCGGCTTGCCGGGCATGATCAATCAGCTGATCCGCGATTGCGACCGCGATCTGGCCGAGGAGCCGCCCGCGCTGGATGCGGTGCTCACCGGGGAACGGTCCGCGCTGGCCCGCGCCATCACCTGCCTGCAGGAGGACACGCTGCCCGCGCCCGATCGGCAGGCGCTGGACGAGGCGGCCGCCGCGCGCACCGTTCCGGTGCTCGGCATCACCGGGACCGGCGGGTCCGGAAAGTCCTCGCTCACCGATGAATTGGTGCGCCGGTTGCGCTCGGATCAGCAGGACAAGTTGCGGGTGGCGATCCTGGCGGTGGATCCGACGCGGCGGCGCGGCGGTGGCGCGCTGCTCGGTGACCGGATCCGGATGAACGCGCTCGACGGCGATCACATCTTCTTCCGTTCGCTGGCCACTCGCGGCGGGCGTGAGCTGCCGGAGAACATCGACGGGATCGTGAACGCCTGCAAGGCAGCAGGTTACGACCTGGTCATCCTGGAAACCCCCGGCATGGGCCAGGGCGACGCGGCGGTCACCGAGCACGTCGACGTGTCGCTGTATGTGATGACCCCGGAGTTCGGCGCGGCCTCCCAGCTGGAGAAGATCGACATGCTGGATTACGCGGATGCGGTGGCGATCAACAAGTTCGAGCGTCGCGGCGCCGCCGACGCGCTGCGCGACGTCTCGCGGCAGCTGCTGCGCAATCGGGAGGATTTCACCGCGAAGCCGGAGGACATGCCGGTCTTCGGCACCAGCGCCGCCACCTTCAACGACGACGGGGTGACAGCGCTCTATCAGCACCTGACCACATTGCTGGCCGAGCGAGGGCTGGCGCTGGAGCCGGGCGTGCTGCCCCGGGTGAACACTCGCGCGTCCACCCGGTTCGCGCAGATCATTCCACCGGCGCGGGTGCGGTATCTGGCGGAGATCGCCGAGGCGGTGCGCGACTATCACGCGGAGACGGCACGGCAAGTCCTTGCGGCACAGCGGGTTCAGCGGCTCGAGCTGGTGGCCTCGGAGCTGCCGGAGAATCCGGAGCTGGCAGCGCTGCTCGAGCAGGCCCGAGATGATCTCGGCGGCGCTGATGCCGAGCTGATCGCGCAGTGGCCCGCGCTGGCCGAGTCCTACCGGGGCGAGGAGCAGGTGATCAAAGTACGGGACAAGGAGATCCGTACTGCGCTGCGCCGGGAAACATTGTCCGGCAACAGCATTCCGCGCGTGGCACTCCCCCGGTTCACCGATCACGGTGAGCTGCTGCGGTTCCTGCGTGCGGAGCACCTGCCGGGCCGATTCCCGTTCACCGCCGGAGTTTTCCCGTACAAGCGCGATGGCGAGGATCCAGCGCGGATGTTCGCCGGCGAAGGTGACCCCTTCCGCACGAACCGTCGTTTCAAGGTTCTCAGCGAACACGCCGAGGCGAAAAGGCTTTCCACCGCCTTCGATTCGGTGACGCTCTACGGTCACGACCCCGCCGAACGACCCGACATCTACGGCAAGGTCGGCACCTCCGGGGTCTCGATCGCCTCGCTCGACGATATGAAGGCGCTCTACGACGGTTTCGACCTGACCGCGCCGTCGACCTCGGTCTCGATGACGATCAACGGTCCCGCCCCGACGATCCTGGCCTACTTCCTCAACACCGCGATCGATCAAGCGCTGGAACGGTTTACCGCCGCCGAAGGCCGAGAGCCGACTGAAGCGGAGGCGGCAGACATCCGCGCCCGCACCTTGGCGACCGTGCGCGGCACCGTGCAGGCCGACATCCTCAAAGAGGATCAAGGCCAGAACACCTGCATCTTCTCCACCGAGTTCAGCCTGCGGATGATGGCCGACATCCAGGAGTGGTTCGTGCGCAACAGCGTTCGCAACTTCTACTCCGTGTCGATCTCCGGCTATCACATCGCCGAAGCCGGGGCGAACCCGATCAGCCAGCTGGCCTTCACCCTGGCCAACGGATTCACCTATGTGGAGGCCTATCTCGCGCGCGGGATGGACATCGACGATTTCGCGCCGAACCTGTCGTTCTTCTTCTCCAACGGCATGGACCCGGAGTACTCCGTCATCGGCCGGGTGGCCCGCCGGATCTGGGCGATCGCCATGCGAGATCGGTACGGCGCCAACGACCGTTCGCAGAAGCTGAAGTACCACATCCAGACCTCCGGCCGCTCGCTGCACGCGCAGGAGATGAATTTCAACGACATCCGCACCACCCTGCAGGCGCTCATCGCGATCTACGACAACTGCAACAGCCTGCACACCAACGCCTATGACGAAGCGGTCACCACGCCCACCGAAGAGTCGGTGCGCCGCGCCCTCGCGATTCAGCTCATCATCAACCGGGAGTGGGGCCTGGCGATGAACGAGAACCCGCTGCAGGGCAGCTTTCTCATCGATGAGCTCACCGACCTGGTCGAGGAGGCGGTGCTGGGCGAGTTCGAACGGATCAGCGAACGCGGCGGTGTGCTCGGCGCGATGGAGACCGGTTACCAGCGCGGCAAGATCCAGGACGAATCCATGCGCTACGAGCAGCGCAAGCACGATGGGTCGCTGCCGATCGTGGGCGTCAACACCTTCCGCAATCCGCACGGCGAGCCGCACCACGTCATCGAACTGGCGCGTGGCACCGAGGCGGAAAAGCAGTCGCAGCTGGAGCGGGTTCGTGAGTTCCAGAACCGGCACCGCGATCCGGCGCACGAGGCGCTGGCCCGCCTGGAATCCGTTGCGCGGACCGAGGACAACATCTTCGAGGTCCTGATGGACGCCGCGCGCGTCTGCACGTTGCAGCAGATCACGGATACGTTCTTCCGCGTCGGCGGCCAATACCGGCGCAATGTCTGACCGCCCTGTGTGACAATCGGACATGGATCTAGCAGGTATTCGGATCATCGACACGCACGTACACCAGTGGGATCCGTTCACGACCCCGAGAGATTTCGGGGGAACGGCGAAACTCTTCCGGTATCTGCCGATTTCGGTGGATGTGGCCAAGAAGCTCGCACCCAAGCGGGATATGGACTTCACCGGGGATCCGACGGCGTACCTGAACAAGTATCTGCCGTCGGACTATCGGGCCGACGTGGCCGACATGCCGATCGACAACTTCATGCACATGGAGGTCGAGTGGGCCGGGAAAGGACCACTGGGTAAGGCCGAGGAAACCAAGTGGGTCGCGAATCTGCCTACTCCGGAGGAACTTCCGCTGTGCGGGATCATCGGTAGCGCCGATCCCGCCGCGCCTCAATTCTCCGAACTGCTCGACGCGCATCAGGCGGCCTCGCCACTGTTCCGGGGTATCCGCACGATGGTCGGACACCATCCCGACCCGGGCGTGCGGTCCTTCAGCAAGGTCGAAAGCGCCCTCACCGCACCGGCTTTCCTGGATGGCTTCGCACATCTGGCCGAGCGCGGGCTCTCCTTCGACGCCTGGGTGTACTCGCACGCGCTGCCCGATGTCACGGCTTTGGCCAAGCGATATCCCGAGGTGACGATCATCCTCGATCATCTCGCCACGCCGGCAGGTCTTTTCGGTCCGGTCGGCAAGCGCACCGGCAGCAATCCGAGCAAACGCCGGGAGCTGTTCCTGCGCTGGCGTGACGATTTCGCCGAACTGGCCGGCAATGCCAACGTCGTCACCAAATGCAGCGGTGCGATGATGCCGATCCTGGGACACCCGGTGCCGCCGCGCGGCACCTCCACCTCGGTGGCCGAGCTGCTCGACCGGATCGGGCCGCTGGTGCAGCACGCGCTCGAGGTCTTCGGCACCGAGCGCATGCTGTGGGGCTCCAATTACCCGGTGGACAAGCCGATTACCAGCATCGAGAACAGTGTGCGGACCATCGCCGAGGCGGTGACCGGGCACGGCGGCGGGCAAGCCGAACTCGAGCAGGTCTTCCGGAGCAACGCGCAGCGGGTGTACCGGCTCGCGGTCTAGGCGACCAGCGAGGTCACCAGCAGCCACAGCACGCCGCTGATCAGGACCAGGTTCGACCAGAACACCGCGGCCAGGACGATCTCGGTCCACAGCCGTTTATTCGGGACTACCTCGGTGCCCCAGGTGGATTGGTTGTCGGCCAGCTCCACGACACTGAAATAGACGCCCCACAGCAGGATCTGGTGACCGGCACAGAGCAGGGCGAGCAGGCGCGCGCCGATACTCGGTCCGGGCACGAATAGGAAGGCGAAGAGCACCGCCAGGAACGTGCCGAACAGCAGGATCGTGAGCCAGGGCGCGGCGTACTCGAACACCCGGTGCCAGAGGGTGGCGAGACGTCCGGAACGGTGCCGGAGCATGGTTCCAGTGTGCGCGAGGATCGCTGCGCGCGGGACGAATTGCTGGTCAGCGGACTGTGGCGGCGGCGAGTTGCGCGGTGAGGGCGGCGCGGGCCGTGGTCAGCGACGGGCCGTACCAGGTGAGGCTGCGGCCTTCGACCAGCGCGACCGGGATACCGGGAAAGGCGTCCGGGCCGTCGGTTTCGGTGAAGACGTACGGCTCGTCGGGGAGCACCGCGAGGTCGATGCCGCGGGTCAGCTCGTCCTCGGTGACGCGCGGATAGCGGTCGGGGCCGGTGGCGTGCACCAGGTCCAAGCCGAGACGGCGGGCCAGGTCGGCGGTGAAGGTGTCGCGGCCGACGACCATCCACGGATTGCGCCAGATCGGGATCACGGCCGTGCGGAGGTCTATGGGTGGTGTTGCGGCCCAGGCCTTTTCGGATTCGCTCAGCCAGGCCGGGACATCAATTCCCAGGGCGAGGGTGAACAGTCGGGCGAGGGCGGTGATGGCTTCGTCGACGGACTGAATCTTGGTGACCCACACCGGAATTCCCGCGTCCCGCAACCGTTCGACATCGATGCGGCGGTTCTCCTCCTGATTGCACAGCACCACATCGGGTGCGAGTTCGACGATGCGGCGGAGGTTCGGATTCTTGGTACCGCGGACCCGTTCGACGTCGAGATCGGCTGGGTGCGTACACCATTCGGTCGCGCCGACCAGGACTTCCGGGCAGGTCAGCGCCACCGACTCGGTGAGCGAGGGCACCAGCGAGACCACCCGCCGCACCGGCCGGGTCAGCGGAACCGCGCCGCCCAGATCGTCCTGCGCCCACCGCGCCTGCCGGGAATTCATTTCAGGATCCGCTCACAGAGCACCCGCAGTTGCTCAGGCGGGACTTCCGGCATGATGTTGCCCGCCCCGAGCACCAGCAGGTACAGGATCTGCGCGGTCTGCTCGGCGTCGGGCTCGGCATAACCGCACGCCAGCAACAGTTCTCGGAGAAATCCGAGGCGGGCCGCGTCGACCCGTTCCTTGGCGGCGGCCGCGACGGGGTCATCCAGCGCCCAGGCCCGGATCGCGACTTCCAGCCGCGCGGGTTCCGCGTCGGCGAGCACCAACTCCAGCAGCAACTGCAGCCGGGCGCGCGCGTCGAGGTCGGCGGCCGCTTCCACCTCACGGATGTAGCGCAGCGTGTGCAGCTCTTCGAAGTGCGCGAGCAGCGCCTTCCGGTACCCGGACATGCTCGAGAAGTGGTGATAGAACGACCCGGTACTCAGCCCGGCCGAGGCCACCAGTTTGTCGATGGTGAGGCCGTGCGCGCCCGCGGTCCCGAGGATCGCGAGTCCGGATGTCAGCCATGAGGTCTTGCCCGCCACGCCCTCGATTCTATAACATAACTTTTGTTCTGTTCTGAGAACCTCACCTCTGGAGGTCGCGATGACCGCGATGACATCCACTACCCACCGCACAATCGCCTGGGCCGGGCCCGTCCACACCGTGGGCGCCGGGTTGCTGGGCTTCATCGGGCTGGCGCATCTGCTGGTGGTGCACGCGTTCAATCCCCAGGACACAGCCAGCGAGGAAGTCGTCAACGAACTGTCCAGGAACACCGCCTCGCCGATGTTCGAAGGCGGGCGGGAGGTCACCGTGTTCGATCTCAATACCGGCTACAGCGTGGGAATGGGCCTGTTCGCACTGCTTTTCGGCGTGCTCGCAGTGGTCGCCGCCCGGCGTGCCCCGGAGTTGCTCGAGCGCTGGTCACTGTTCACCGCGGTGTGCACCGCGACCGCCGCGGGCACCTTCTGGATCGCATGGCTGTACTTCCCCGAACTGCCGATCGCGGTATCGGGCCTGGCCACGGCATGTTTCGCTGCGGTGCTGGTCGCCGGGCCGCGCGCCAAGGTCTCGTAGCGATTGCTCGCAGGTCGCTCGAAAGGGCCAGCGCAAGGGCAGCGAATGGACAGTAAACGGGCAGTTCCCCGGCCGAGCCCACGGCGCACACTGAGACATGGCACCCGGCGTCGGGAAGTCCCGGCCCACATCGCACCGGGCAGGGATCCAGCCAGACAAAGCCCGGGAAGCGTAGTCGGCCTCGGCTCCGGGTGCCTGGCGAGCAATCACTTGCCCCGGTGAGTGCATCCGCCATCCCACGGACGCCAGGTCCACTGCCCGCATCGGGATCCGCAGACACCGGATGCGCGGGCCTGGCGTCCCGGGGATGGCTGGGTCAGCGATCCAGCAGGGCGTAAAGGTCGCGCAGTTCGCGCAGGCCCGCCGCGGCGGCCGGTTCGTCCTCGCAGCTCATGCGCATGGCGCGGCGAAGCAGCGTGGGGTCGAGATCATCGAGCGCGGAACGGAATTCGAGTTTCGGCAGATCGGGTAGCACCGCGTTGTCGCCGTAGGGGTCGGCGGATTCGACCGGTTGCGGGTCGCGCTCGATCCCGGCGATCAGGGTGTCCAGGTCAAGGCCGCGCAGGGTCAGGATCTCGCGGGGGCGCTCGTCGAGGCGTTCGGCCAGCAGATAGCAGACCGCGGCCACGTGTTTACACGGCCAGCCCGGATCCGGGCAGGTGCATTCGAAATCCAGGTCGGCGGCGGTGGTCGGCAGCAGCAGCGGGCCCAGACCGGTGGGCAGCGCGCCGCCGGCGATGTCGGCGAGCATGCCCGGCGCGGTGCGGATGGTGTCGATCAGCATTTCCAGCTCCTCATCGCGCAACGCGCGGACGGTGAACACCGCGGTGAACGGACGTGGCTGGCTGCCTTGCACTTCCGCGGTCACCGCGCCCGGTTCGATGCGGTAGCTGACCACCTGGCCGGAGCGGGCGTAGGTGCGGCCTCGGGCCAGCCGGCCCGGTTCGGCCATGGCCTCCACGGATTCGATCAGGGCTTTGCCCCACCAGGTGCGGCCGAAACCGCCACGGCGGCTGCGGGCTTCGACACCGCCCCGGACGGGGAGGCGCTTGCCATACTTGCTGAAATCCTCCGCCGGGCTCATTCGCCGACCGCCTCCGCACCGAGGGTGAACAGTTCGCGCAGTTCATCGGTGCTCATCTCGGTGATCCAGTTCTCCCCCGCGCCCACCGCCAGCTCGGCGAGATGCCGTTTACCGTTGATCATTTCGTCGATGCGCTCCTCGATGGTGTCGACGCAGACCAGCTTGCGCACCTGCACATTGCGCTGCTGGCCGATCCGGAAGGCGCGGTCGGTGGCCTGGTTCTCGACCGCCGGGTTCCACCAGCGATCAAGGTGCACAACATGATTGGCGGCGGTGAGGTTGAGACCGGTGCCGCCGGCCTTGAGCGAGAGCAGCATCAACGGCGGGCCGTCGGCGGACTGGAAACGCTCGACCATGGTGTCGCGCCGCTTCTTGGGCACACCGCCGTGCAGGAACGGGACCTCGGTGCCGAACCGCTCGACCAGGTACGGGGCAATGATCTCGCCGAACTCCCGGAACTGGGTGAACAGCAACGCTTTCTCGCCGTCCGCGAGGACGGACTCCAGCACGTCCTCGACCAGGGCGAGCTTGCCGGAGCGGTGGTTGCCGCGCAGCAGCACGCCGGAACCGTCGCCCAAGAAATGCGCGGGATGGTTGCAGACCTGCTTGAGGCGGGTCAGCGCGCCGAGCACGGCGCCCTTGCGCGCCATGCCTTTCGCGCTCTTGATCTTCTCCAGCATGTCGTCGACGACCGCCTGATAGAGCGCCGCCTGCTCCACGGTCAGGTTGGCGCGCACCGTGATCTCCAGCTTCTCCGGCAGATCGGAGATGACGGCGGGATCGGTTTTCAGGCGGCGCAGCACGAACGGCTGGGTCAGGAAACGCAAGCGGGAGATGGCGTTCTGGTCGCGTTCGCGTTCGATCGGGACGGCGAAGCGGGCCCGGAAGGTCTGCGGGGTGCCCAGCAGTTTCGGCTGCGCGAAATCCAGAATAGAGCGCAGCTCCTCGAGACGGTTCTCGACCGGAGTTCCGGTGAGCGCCAAGCGATGCCGGGCAGGCAGGGCGCGGGCCGCGCGGGCCTGCCGGGTGTTCGCGTTCTTGATGTGCTGGGCCTCGTCCAGCACGATGCGCTCCCAGGGCTGGCGGCGGAATTCCTCGACGTCGCGGGCCAGCAGCGCGTAGGTGGTGATCACCAGATCCGCTTGCGCCACAGCGGCATCCAGCTCCGCGCCGGAGCGGCGGCCCACCCCGTGATGCACCAGCACCCGCAGGTCCGGGGCGAACTTTTCCGCCTCGCGTTGCCAGTTGCCGACCACCGACATCGGGCACACCAGCAGCGTCGGTCCTGGATCCGACTGCTCCGCGCCTTCCCTTTCGTGGAGCAGCAGGGCCAGCACCTGAATGGTCTTGCCCAGGCCCATGTCGTCGGCGAGCACTGCCCCGCAGTTCATGCGGTTCATGGTGGCCAGCCAGGCCAAGCCGCGCTCCTGGTAGGGACGCAACTGAGCCTGCAGGCTGACAGGTGCCGCAATCGGCTCCGGATCATGTTGGCGGTCCAGGATTTCGGCGGCCCAGCCGGTGGCGTTGACCTCCGTGACCGGGACCTGGGCGACGCGTCCGCTCGCGAGCTCACCGAGCATGTCGGCCAGGGTGATCGGGCTGGTATCGGTGTGCGCGGCGACATAGCGGGCCGCGGCCGCGAGCACCTTGTGGTCGGCCTGCACCCATTCGCCGCGCAGCTGCACCAGATCCGATTTCGAGCGCACCAGGCGTTCCATCTCGGCTTTGGTGAGGACCGTGCCGCCGAGCGCCAATTCCCAGCGGTAGGAGACCAATCCGCGCATGCCGACGGCGCTTTCGGCGGCCGGAACGGCGCTCGAGACCTCCAGGCGCATGGACGGTTCGGTGATGTTCCAGGCGCGGGGCAGCAGCAACTTGATGCCCGCGGCCCGCAAGGCGTGTGCGCCGTGTTCGACCAGGTCGGCCACCACCGCGGTGGGCAGCAGGAGATCCATGGTGTGGCTGTCGGTGGGCAGGTCGCGCAATCGCGGATAGGCCCGCCGTGCTTCCGCCAGCTTCTCGGCGGCGGTGTGCACCAGGCTCGGGTCCCCGCCGTGCAGCGGAACGGGAGCCGGCGCTTCGCCCTCGGTGCGCAGGCAGACCTCGAGCCGCCAGAGCACGAGTTCGTCGTCTTCGTCGCCCTCGGGTTCGAGCAGGCGCAGCACCAGTTCGGGTTCGTCGACGGTGAGGCTGGCCCGCCAGCGCTCCAGCATCTCCGACAGTTGATGGCTGCCGGTTTCCAGATCGGTGTCGCCGATGAGTGCTGCCAGCAGCGGATGGGTGAGCGAGGGAGAATCGATGAGCTCGCTGACGATCGGGTCGGTGAGTTCGCTGACGAGGTTGTCCAGTACCGCTGCCGGGCGGCCCGCTAGGCGCAGGGCGGCGGGCATCGCGACCGCCAATTCCGCGAGCCACGCCCGCTGCCGGGCACCGCCGATCAGTCGCCAGCGCACCCACCACTGGCCGTCCTCCCGGCGCAGTTCCGGCACCACGCGCCCCGCGCGGGCCCATCGTTCGATCCCGGCGGCGACGTGGGCCAGGAACCGCAGATCCCCGGCAATCTCGGTGGCGGGCAGTCGTTGCCGCAGCACGGACACCGCGGCGGACGGTGCCAGGGCGTGGGCCTGCACCTTCGTCGGCTCGCCGGCCAGCAGGACCTCGGCGCGATGCCGCCACTTCGAGGAACGCAGCACGCTGCCGAGCGGGTCCGGCAAATTTCCGGGCGCCACTGTGTCGGTCCACAGCAGCAACCCGGAACCCGGCGACCACAGCCCGTGCAGCATCCGCTCATCCAATCAGGTGGCACCGACAGCATCCAGCCCGCGTCAGGGAATTTCCGGGACTCTGGATTTCTCGGTCCAGGCAGCCCATAATTGAATATCCGCTGGTCATAGCATCAGAACCGCAAACTCGCGGTAATTCCCCCAGCCTCAAGAAAGGCAGGGCAGCAGCATGACGATTCTGCTCCAAGTTCTCGAGCAGAGCTTCACGCCGACAACTCCGTGGGAGCGGCGCAAATTCACCTTCGTCGATGCCGGAAAAATCGTCGGCATGCGCCTGGACGGGCAGTCCGGTGTCTGGCTGGATCTGTCCCGCCCCGGTGAATCCCAGCGTCTGGCCCGCACACCGACGCCGGGCGACGCCATCACGTTCCTGCTCACGACATTCGCGAAGATCGCCGAATGCCAGGAACGCGGCGGCTCGTGGGTGATCGGGCACGACGGATCCCGGCACCACACCATCCAGGCCACCCGATTCCCGCCGCGGGCGGTCGAGGTAGCCGAGGACGAACTGCTGACCAGGGCCTGGCTGTAATCGGTTCGCACAGCTGGGTTGCTCTGAATGTCAGTGCCTATGAGTACAACTGGGTCCGTGCGCACAGGCATTCGAGGGTCGCTGGTGGTGGCGCTGGTGCTCGCCGCGGTGGGCTGCGCCGAACTCGACGGCGCCCCGGTCGCGCCCGCACCCGGCAGTCCCACCCGGGCACAGGTCGAGCAGCTGCTCGCCTCGGTGCGGGTGATCGCGCAACGGCCACACCCCGGCGGTTACCAGCGGGGTTGTAAAACGGGGCAGGCCTGCGTTTTCGGGGAATCGTGGACCGACGATTACGACGGCCCCGGCGGCCACGACGGGTGCGACACCCGCAACAACGTGCTGGCGCTACAGCTCGCGGAGGTGGCGTTCCGGCCAGGCACGCGAGATTGCGTTGTGGTGTCAGGCGCCCTTGACGATCCGTACACCGGACGGCGCATCAGCTTCAGCAAGGAAGGCGCGCGGGACGTCCAGATCGACCATGTCTACGCACTGGCCGCCGCCTGGGATATGGGGGCGGCGATGTGGCCGCCGGAACGGCGCGTGGTGTTCGCCAACGACGTCGACGTCAACCTGCTGGCAACCGACGCGGGCACCAATCAGTCCAAGGGCGACAGCACTCCCTCGGAGTGGCTGCCGCCCGCTCGGGCCAATCACTGCTTCTACGCGGGCAAGTATTTGACGGTCGCGGTGCGGTACGACCTGCCGATCACGGCCGCCGACAATGCGGCCCTGACCGGAATCGCTCGCACCTGCCCGTAATCCGCGGTTATTCGGCGCCGACGGCGACGGGGCGTTTCGGGTCGTTGGACCATTGGGACCAGGAGCCCGGGTAGAGGGCCGCGTCGATACCCGCCGCCGCGAGAGCCGCGATCTGATGGGCGGCGGTGACGCCGGAGCCGCAGTAGACCGCGACCGGACCCGTCCCGAGACTGGTGAAGCGCTCCAGCAACTGGTCAGTAGTGCGGAAACGTCCCTCGCCGTCCAGGTTTTCGGCGGTCGGGGCACTGACCGCGCCGGGGACGTGGCCCGCGCGCGGGTCGACCGGCTCCACCTCGCCGCGGTAGCGCTCGCCGGCGCGCGCGTCCAGGAGCAGGCCGTCCCAGTTCGCGATCGTGTCGGCGTCGACGACCGACATGTGACCCGGACTCAAGCCGACATCACCGGGTTCCGGATCCGGCTCGGTGCCCGTCGCGAGTTCGCCGCCCGACTGCTCCCAGCCGGGCAGGCCGCCGTCGAGAATGCGCACGTCGGCGATGCCCGCCCAGCGCAGCAGCCACCAGGCGCGGGCCGCCGCCATGCCGCCGGTCGCGTCGTAGACGACGACCGCGTCACCATTGCGGATGCCCCAGCTACGTGCGCATTTCTCCAGCTGCGTGAGCTCGGGCAGCGGGTGCCGGCCGCGCGCGGGCGAAGCCGGTGCGGCCAGTTCGGTTTCCAGATCGACGAAGACCGCGCCCGGGATATGACCGTCGAGGTAGTGCTGCGGACCATCCGGATCACCCAGCGCCCAGCGCACGTCCAATAACCGAACCCGCTTGTCCGCCAACGCTTCTCGAAGCTCCACCGGCGAAATCAGTACGGCGCCCAACCCAGCTCCTCGTGTCGAAGTCCGCGATACCGCAACTGCTACGACCCGATGCTACGGCCCCGGCGCGGGGTCACGGGCGATCACGGTGGATCCGAGAAGCGGCCCGGGCACATCATGTGCGGATCGGCGGCAGCTGCGGCAGGATTCGGGGCGTGAATGCTCCTGCGGCTGGACCCGTTTTCGACGTCTTCGATGTGCTGAATGGAGTGGTCGACCTGCGGTCGTATCCGCGTCGCATCCTGGTGATCAATGTCCGGCAAACCGTCACCGCGGCCTTCGGCCCCAAGCAGGTCGAGCGAGCGTTACTGGAGCCGATCATCCATCTCACCAACGGCATCGAGTTCCTCGAAACCCAGGGGTGGCAGCTGGTCAGCGTGGTCAACCGCGAGCTCGGCGAGTGGTGCTACCCGTTGGCTTTCCTGCGCCGGACCTGATTTCGCCGGCATGGGCTGGCCTGGTTATTTCAGGCCAGTTTCGGGGGACTGGACGGGGACACCGGGCTGCGGCGCGGGCAGGATACGGGCAATGTCCGAGGTTTCCGCTCCGTCCGAAACGGTTGTCCAGCCCGACGCCGGAGTGGGGGTTGGGCAGCCGATCGGGGCCGGGGTGGTTACCGCGCTGGTGGGGTTCACCAGTTCCTTCGCGGTGGTGCTGGCCGGGTTGACGGCGGTGGGGGCCAGTTCGGCGCAGGCGGCGTCGGGGCTGCTCGCGTTGTGCCTGACGCAGGCGGTCGGGATGCTTCTGCTGAGTTATCGGTATCGGATGCCGATAACTCTGGCCTGGTCGACGCCGGGGGCGGCGCTGCTCGCGAGTACCGGTGCGGTGGCGGGAGGTTGGGCCGCGGCGGTGGGAGCGTTCGCGCTGACCGGGGTGTTGATCGTGGTCACCGGGTGGTGGCAGCGGCTCGGGAAGTTGGTGGCCTCGATTCCGGTGGAGATCGCGCAGGCGATGCTGGCCGGGGTGCTGCTGCCGCTGTGTTTGGCGCCGGTGCAGGCGATTCGGGTGAGTCCGGCGGTGGTGGTGCCGGTGATTCTGGTCTGGCTGGTGTTGCAGCGGTATGCGAAGCGGTGGGCGGTGCTCGCGGCGTTCGTCACCGCGGCCGTCGGGGCCGGGATCAGCATCGTGGTCGAGCATCGGCATCTGGATGTCTCCGCGCTCGCGCCGACGGTGGAATTGACGCTGCCGCAGTGGAATTGGCAGGCGATGGTCGGGGTGGCGATCCCGCTGTACATCGTCACCATGGCGTCGCAGAACATTCCGGGGACCGCGGTGATGAAGTCGTTCGACTATCAGGTGCCGTGGCGGGCAGCCATGACGGTGACCGGGATCGGTACCGTGCTCGGTGCGCCGGCGGGCGGACATGCCATCAACCTCGCCGCCATCAGCGCTGCGCTGTCCGCCGCACCGGCCGCCCATCCCGACCCGAAGCGCCGTTGGATCGCGGCCTACACCGCGGGCGGGATGTATCTGCTGCTCGCGCTGAGCTCGGCCGCCCTGGTCGCGGTAGTCGCCGCCGCACCCAAGGGAACCTTGGAAACCGTTGCGGGCCTCGCTCTTCTGGGCACGCTGGCCGCCGCTCTCGCCGGGGCGCTCCGCTCCGAACAACACCGCGAAGCCGGGATCGTCACCTTTCTGATCGCGGCCTCCGGTGTCGGCTTCCTCAACATCGGCGCGGCATTCTGGGCACTACTCGCCGGACTGGTCGTCCGGCAGGTCATCAAACCCCGGGCTTGACCTCCGAACCTGTTGGTTCGGTCGCGGGGACTGGGGCGGGCGGGGTTTCGCCGCGCGCCAAGGCACCGAGTTTCGTGTGATTGAAGAGCAGGTTGAGCACGAAAGCTGTTCCCGCACCCAGGGTTACGCCGCTGGTCAGGAGAATTTGGGCGGAGGACGGAAACTTGGTGAACATGTCCCCCGCCATTTCCGGGAGCAGGCCGACACCCACCGCGGCGGCGACGATGGTGGCGTTGATGCGATCGGAAAGGTCTGCGCGCAGCAGTGTTTGGACGCCCACGACGGTGACGGTCGCGAACAGCACCAGGCCGACGCCGCCGACCACCGGCTTCGGTACCGCCGCCACGACCGCACCGATGCGCGGCACTACGCCGAGCACGATCAGGATCACGCCGCTGACGGCGGTCACATAGCGACTGAAGACGCGGGTGGCGGCGACCGAGCCGACGTTCTGATTGAAGATGGTGTCGACGAAGGCGGTGAAGATGCCGCCGAGCACGCCGGACAAACCGTCACCCACCAGGCCGCGCGCCAAATCGCCCTTGCTGACGGGCTTTCCGGTGATCTCGCTGAGCGCCAGCATGCTGGCCGTGGACTCTGCGAACACCACCGCCATGACGATGCTCATCGCCACCACCGCGGTCACCGGGAACTCCGGGGACCCGAAATGGAACGGCTGCGGCAGCCCCACCCACGCGGTCTGCCCGATACCCTCGGCGCTGACCAGCCCCATCGGGATGGCGATGACAATGCCGACTGCCAGCGCGATCAGCACCCCGAGCTGCGACCACACGCCACGCCCGACGCAGATGAACCCGACCGCGATCAGCACGACCACGGCGGCCAATCCGATATGCGACGGCGAAGCGAAGGCCGGCGCCTTCGGGTTCGTGCCGATGATCAGCCCCCCGGCCACTCCGATCAGCGACACACCGACCACGGTGAGCACGGTCCCGGTGACCAGCGGCGGAAAGAACCGCACCACCTTCGCGAACGGATAGGCCAGCGCGACACCGACCACACCACCCACCAGCATCGATCCATAGACCGCTTCCAGCCCATACTCCTTGGCGATCAGGATCATCGGATTCAACCCGACGAACGTCGCCCCGCAGATGATCGGCAGCCGTGCCCCCGCGAGCTTGCCCACCCCCAAACTCTGGATAACGGTGATGATCCCGGCCACCAGCAGGTCGGCGCTGATCAACAGCCCCACCGTCGCCCGGTCCAGCCCCGCGGCCGCCCCGAACACCAGCGGCACCGTGATGCACCCGGTGTACATGATCAAAACGTGCTGGATACCGAACGCCAACTGCTGCCCGAACGGCAACCGGGTATCCACGGGATGCGCTGCTACTGCCATGTACAAGAGTTATCCGCCACGCGTTACGCCCAGCGCACATCATGTTTCCCGTACGTGAAGTCCCGGTATATCTCAGCCCGAACCCGCACACTGTGAGTACTACTTGCACACCCAGCCGCACTGGGTGTGCAAGTAGTCCAAATCCCAGAGGTCAGCTGCGGCTGAGCAGGGTCAGAGGATCTTCCAGGAGGCCGGCGACGGTGGCCAGGAAGCGGGCGGCGAGTTCGCCGTCGACCATACGGTGGTCGAAGCTGAGGCCGAGGGTGGTTATCGAGCGGATGGCCAGTTCGTCGCGGAAGACCCAGGGGCGCTTGGCGATCGAGCCGAGGCAGAGGATGGCGGCCTCGCCGGGGTTGACCAGGGGGACGCCGATGTCTACGCCGAAGACGCCGACGTTGGTGATGGTGAAGGTGCCGCCGCGCAGGTCGACGGGGGTGGCGTTGCCGGAGCGGGCGGTGTCGGCGAGCCAGGCGAGTTCCTTGGCGAGGTCGCGCAGGCTGGCCGAATCGGCGTCTTTGAGGTTGGGGACCAGCAGGCCGCGGTCGGTGGCGACGGCGATGCCCAGATTCACGTAGTGCTTGGTGATGATGAGCTGGTTGGCTTCATCCCAGGCGGCGTTGATGGCGGGGAAGTCCGTGATCGCTACCAGGACGGCTTTGGCGACCAGGGTGAGCGGGGTCAAGGTCAGGCCGTTGAAGGCTTTTGTGGTGCGCAGATGGTCGAGCAGTTCCATCGACGCGGTGCAGTCAAAGGTGACGAAGGTGCTGGCCTGCGGGATGGTGCGGGCACTGGCCACCATGGCGGCCGCGGTGCGTTTGCGGACGCCGCTGATCGGGGTGCGTTCCTCGCGGTCCGGTGGGCGGATGAGGCCGCCGTGCTGCCGCCCGCCCGAGCGGGGGTCGGAGCTCTGCGCGCCGTCTTCGGTGTGGGCAGCGGACTTTCGTGGTTGCGTGACCGGTACGGCGCTGCGCACATCCTCGACGGTGACCGCGCCCTCCGGGCCGGAACCGGCGACGTACCAGAGGTCGATGCCGAGCTCCTTGGCGAGCTTTCGGGCGGCGGGGGTGGCCGCGGCACGGGCGCTCGGTGCGTCCGAGTTCTGTTCCGGGACAGCATTTTCTGGGCGATCACGCTTGCGCCGACGCGAAACCGTTTCACCCTCCGGCCCGTATCCCACCAGCACCGAGGTGCGGCCGCTCGCGCCGTTCTCCGCGGGCTTCGCCTGATCACTGCGCACCCGGATGAGCGGCGCACCGACCTCGACGGTCTCCCCCGGCTCGGCCAGCAGCTCGACGACTACACCGGCGAACGGGGACGGCAACGCCACCACCGCCTTGGCCGTCTCCACCTCGGCGATGGTCTGGTTCAGCTCGACGGTGTCACCGACTGCCACCGCCCAGGACTGTAATTCGGCGTCGGTGAGGCCTTCACCGAGATCCGGTAGCCGGAATTCCAGCACATCGTCGGGCACAGAGGACACCTCTCAGGCGGCGAGCGATCGATCGACCGCGGCGAGGATGCGGTCGGGGTCGGGCAGGTGGTGTTTTTCGAGCTTAGCCGGGGGGTAGGGGATGTCGAAGCCGCCGACGCGCAGCACCGGAGCTTCCAGGTGATAGAAGCAGCGCTCGGTGATCCGGGCCGCGATCTCCGCGCCGAGGCCGCCGAACACCGGAGCTTCGTGCACCACGATGAGCCGGCCGGTCTTGGCGACCGATTCCTCGATGGTGTCGAAATCGATCGGCGAGAGGCTACGCAGGTCGATCACTTCCAGCGAATGCCCTTCCTCCGCAGCGATTTTCGCCGAGGTGAGCGCGGTGGCCACGGTGCCGCCGTAGGCGACGATGGTGGCGTCGGCGCCGGCGGTGCACACCCGCGCCCGATCCATCGGCAGCTCCGGTTCCACATGGAAGTCGACGTCCGCCTTGTCCCAGTAGCGGCGCTTCGGCTCGAAGAAGATCACCGGGTCGTCGAGCGCTATCGCTTGGCGGACAAGGTGATAGGCGTCGGCCGGGTTGCTGGGCGCGACCACCCGCAGTCCGGCGGTGTGCGTGAAATACGCTTCCGGCGATTCGGAGTGATGTTCCACCGAGCCGATTCCACCACCGAACGGAATGCGAATCGTCAAGGGTGCCTTGACTTTCCCCTTGGTGCGGTAGTGGATCTTGGCGACCTGGGAAACGATCTGGTCGAAGGCCGGGTAGACGAATCCGTCGAATTGGATCTCGCACACCGGCCGGTACCCGCGCAGGGCCATCCCGAAAGCCGTTCCGATGATGCCGGATTCGGCGAGTGGCGTGTCCACCACCCGGTTGTTGCCGAAATCCTTCTGCAGGGTATCGGTGACCCGGAACACCCCGCCGAGGCGTCCGATGTCCTCGCCCATCAGCAGGACCTTCGGGTCGTCCTCCAAGGCTTTGCGCAGGCCGGCGTTGAGCGCCGCGGCGAAGGTGGTGATCATGCGCGAACTCCTTCTTGCACAGGTTTTTCCCCGGGATCGCCGGTCAAGTACTCCAGGTACTCCTGCCGCTCGGCGGTGATGAGTGAGTGCGGGGTGGAATAGACGTGGTCGAACAGCTCCATCGGCTCGGGATCGGGCATCTCGATGGTGGCGCTGCGGATCTGGTGCGCGACCGCGTCGGCCTCGGCGCTGACGGCACGCTCGAAATCGTTGTCGTACAGTCCTTCCCGCTCGAGCAACCGGCGCAGCCGGTCGATCGGGTCGCGGCGCTTCCACTCCTCGGTCTCGGCGGCGGCACGGTAGCGGGAGGGATCGTCGGCGGTGGTGTGCGGGCCCATCCGGTAGGTCATGGCCTCGATGAACGACGGGCCGCCACCGGTGCGCGCCCGCTGGATCGCCTGCCGGGTCACCGCCAGCACCGCGAGCACATCGTTGCCGTCGACCTGGACGCCGGGAATCCCGTAGCCGTAGGCGCGCCGCACGATCGGGGTCGCACTCTGCACGCGAACCGGCGCGCTGATCGCCCAGCCGTTGTTCTGGCAGAAGAACACCACCGGCGCACTCCAGCTCGACGCGAAACCCAGCGCCTCGGCGATATCGCCCTGGCTGGTGGCGCCGTCGCCGAAGTAGGCGATGGTCGCGATCTCGGCGCCGTCGAGGTGGGCCGCGTAGGCGTAGCCGGTGGCGTGCAGCCCTTGCGCGCCGACGACGATGTTCGGGTTGGTCATGCGCACCACGTTCGGGTCCCAGCAGTGGTGAGCGACGCCGCGCCACAACCGGGTCAGCTCGCGGGGGTTCACGCCGCGGCAGTAGGCGACGGCGGCTTCGCGGTAGCTACAGAACACGTAGTCGTCGGGGTGCAGCGCGCGGGCGGAGCCGACCTGGGCGGCTTCCTGGCCCAGCATCGGGGGCCATAAACCCAGCTGGCCCTGCCGTTGCAGCGCGGTTGCCTCGGTATCGATGCGGCGGGTGACCACCAGGTCTTGATACAGCGCCCGTAATTGTTCGGGGCCGACGTCGGCGACCAGGGCGGCATGCTCCCGGTCCAGGACGCGGCGGCCGTCGGGCTGGATCAACTGGACCGGATACGCGAGCTTTTCTGGCATAGGGATCGCCTCCTACCAACTGGCGCAGAGCATTGTGTGCTCTTAATCACAGCATGCCCTTTCGAGCGAAGTGCGCAAGTGGTCAATATTGCCCTGAGCAGAATGCTCAAAAGTCGGCAGTACTGGAATGTCATACTGCGCATATGTCCAGTAGAGAACCCACCGACCCGACTTTGGACGCCACCGACGCGCGCCTGTTGCTCGAACTGGTGGCCAACCCGCGCGCCACCGGCGTGGAGCTCGCGACCCGGCTCGGACTGTCCCGCAATACCGTCCAGGCGCGGCTGGCGCGCTGGGAGGCGAGCGGGGTGCTCGGCAGTTTCGAACGACGGGTGCGCCCGCGCGCACTCGGCTATCCGCTGTCGGCGTTCGTGGCGGTCGTCGTCG
The DNA here is from genome assembly GCF_015355755.1 of Nocardia sp. XZ_19_385. Classification (NCBI taxonomy): domain Bacteria; kingdom Bacillati; phylum Actinomycetota; class Actinomycetes; order Mycobacteriales; family Nocardiaceae; genus Nocardia; species Nocardia sp. XZ_19_385. Next base: position 2,320,203 of record NZ_JACVEE010000002.1, on the reverse strand, counting down.
ATCAGCATCAACTGGACGCGGTGGTGGAGGCCCTGGCCGAGGTGCCGGAGGTGACCGAGGTGTGCGGCATGACCGGGCTGACCGATCTCACGGTCCGGGTGGTGGCGCGCGACGCCGACGACCTATATCGGATCGCCGGGCAGATCCTCAAAATCCCGGGCGTGGAACGAACCAACATGGCGCTGGTGATGCGGGAATTGGTGGGTCCGCGCACCGCACCGCTGCTCGATCGCCTCGCGGCCGGAAATCGCGAGAATCCCTGACCTCGAGGGTGCTGCCGCGCGCTCCCGGTCGGCGTTAAGGTGCGCGGGTGGACATTTCGGGCAAGGTTGCGATAGTTACGGGCGCCGGAGCGGGGATCGGCGCGGCATTGGCGCGGCGGCTGGCCGATGGCGGGGCTCGGGTGGTGCTCGCCGATCTGGATGCGGCCGGGGCCGCTCAGGTTGCCGCATCGATCGGGGCGAACGCGGTCGCCGTCGGCGGTGATGTGGCCGACGAGAAGGTGATTCAGAGTCTGATCGATCGCGCGGAGTCCGAATTCGGCCCCGTGGACCTGTATTTCGCGAACGCGGGTATCGGCGGTGGCCCAGGGCTGGACAGCACCGACGAACAATGGTCGGCCGCACTCGAAGTCAACGTGCTCGCCCATGTGCGGGCCGCTCGGCTGCTGACTCCGGGCTGGCTGGAGCGGGGCAGCGGGTATTTCATCGCCACGGCATCAGCGGCGGGCCTGCTGACCCAGATCGGTTCCGCCCCATACTCGGTCACCAAGCACGCGGCCGTCGGGTTCGCCGAATGGCTGTCGGTCACCTACGGGGACAAGGGCATTCGCGTCAGCTGCGTCTGCCCGATGGGCGTGGACACCCGCCTGCTGCACGGCGATCTGATCCCCGGCAGCCCCGAAGCCGCGGAACTCGCCGTCAAAGCCGTGAAAACCGCTGGGGCCGTGCTCACTCCGGAACAGGTCGCGGAGGTGGTGGTCGCGGGCGTGGCGGCGGAGACCTTCCTCATCCTCCCGCACCCGGAGGTCCTGAAGATGTACCGCCACAAGGGCTCCGACTACGACCGCTGGCTGGAGGGCATGCGCCGCTTCCAGGCGATGCTGCGGGGTTAGGCGTCGTCCGCGACGACCAGCGTCGCCGCGGCGGTGCGGATGACCTCGGGGATCTCGATCGGCTTACGGGTGTCGGAATCCACGTATACGTGCACGAAGACGCCGGTGGCGGCGAGTTCCAGGGTGCCCTCGGCATCGCGGAAGATCGCCAGGTCGTAGGTGATGCTGGAGCGGCCGAGGCGGGAGATCCGCAGGCCGACCTGCAACTGGTCCGGGAAGCTGAGGGAGCCCAGGTACTGGCACGAGGTCTGGGCGACCACGCCCAGCGCGGGCAGATCCCGGATGTCGGTGCCGGTGGCGTGCATCAGCCAGGCGTTGACCGCGGTGTCGAAGTACGAGTAGTAGGTCACGTTGTTGACGTGGCCGTAATGGTCGTTGTCGGCCCACCGCGTCGGCATCGGCCACAGGACCGGATACTGCTTGCTCACCCGGCAGACGATAGCTCAGCCGGGGTCGTACCCTGCCGGTGGTCGCGCGGGCTCACCCCGAAGTGCCGTTTGAACGCCGCGCTCAACGCGAAGGCGCTGCCGTAACCGACCTTGCCCGCGATCGATTCGATGGTCGCGTCGGTCTCCTGCAGCAGGTCGGCGGCCAGGGCGAGCCGCCATTCGGTGAGGAACGCCATCGGCGGCTCGCCGACCAGATCGGTGAACCGGCGGGCCAGCGCCGCGCGGGACACCCCGACGGCTTCGGCCAGGCTCGCGACGGTCCAGCCGTGCGCCGGGTTGTGCTGCAGCAGGCGCAGGGCCTTGCCGACCAGCGGGTCACTGTAGGCGTGGTACCAGGCGGGGGCGTCGTTGCGGGCGAACCAGGCGCGCAGCGCGGCGATCAGGACCAGGTCGAGCATGCGGTCGAGCACCGCGCTCTGGGCGGGTTCGTCCTTGGTGGCTTCGTCGGCGAGCAGGTCGAGCAGGCGGGCGTCGAAATCGCCGTGCGGCAGCACGATGATCGGCGGCAATGCCCGCAGCAGGCGCTGGCTGGCCGCGCCCGCGGACTCGTAGGTGCCGGTGACGACCATGGTGGCGCCGTCCGGGTCGGTACCCCATTGGCGGGTGCCGAGGCTCAGTGTCTCGCAGAGGATTTCACCGTCGGGGGTCTTGGTGACCTGGCCGGGGTGGATGATGATCTGCGGCGCGGTGGCCGGGTCGTCGGCGACCGTATATGGCTGCGGTCCACGGAAAATCGCGACGTCGCCGGCGGCGAGCTGCCGCGGACTCGTCGAATTCTGCCCGGCGGCACCGGTATTCGCGCCCCGCTTGGGCGCGTCCGGCACGATCCAGGCGGTACCGCGGATCATCGACACCACCGTCAGCGGCGCCTCGTCCTCGATACGCAGCGACCACGGCGGATCCAGCAGTGAGCACATGACGAAAGCACCTCGGGCGCGTGGCCCTTCGAGCAGGCTGGCTAGCGCATCCACACCTCCACCTTAGACGCACGCGCATGATCATGAGCGGCTCGACTATGTCGAGTCCGGGCCCGCGGCGATGTACTTGAGCCATGACATTCAACGACGCAAACCAGCCCCAGATCCTCGTCACCGGCGGCACCGGCAAGACCGGAGCCCGCGTGGCGGCCCGCCTCCAGCAGGCCGGTCACCAGGTCCGGATCGGCTCCCGCACAGCGGAAATCCCCTTCGACTGGACCGACCGCGACACCTGGTCCGCGGCACTGTCCGGCATCGACACCGTCTACGTCGCCTTCCAGCCCGACCTCGCCGTGCCCGGCGCGCCCGATGTCATCCAGGCCTTCACTACCGCCGCGAAGAACAGCGGTGTGGGCAAGCTGGTGCTGCTCTCGGGCCGCGGCGAACCCGAGGCCGTGGAGTGCGAGGAGATCGTGCAGCAGTCCGGCCTCGACTGGACCATCGTCCGCTGCAGCTTCTTCGCCCAGAACTTCAGCGAAGGCGCCTTCACCGACTACATCCTCGGCGGCCACGTCGCGCTCCCCAACGGCGACGTCCCGGAACCGTTCGTGCACGCCGACGATATCGCCGACGTCGCGGTCGCCGCGCTCACCGGCGAAGGCCACAGCCGGGAACTCTACGAACTCACCGGCCCCCGCGCCCTGACCTTCGCCGAGGCCACCGCCGAGATCGCCGAGGCCACCGGCCGCGACATCGCCTTCACCCCGATCACCCGCACGGAATTCGTTGCGAGCCTGACCGAATACCAGGTTCCCGCCGATGCCGTCAGCCTGCTGGACTACCTGTTCGGCACCATCCTGGACGGCCGCAACTCCGCCCCCGCGGACGGCGTCCAGCGCGCACTCGGCCGCGCCCCCAAGGACTTCCGGGCCTACGCGGCCGAAACCGCCGCCAGCGGTGTGTGGTCCGTCGAAGAAGCACCCGTGCGCTGAGCAGAACTCGAATGCGGCGGTCCCGCCCTGCGCAGGCGGGCCGCCGGTCGGCGCTTCCACCTCGGCGGATTTCCCGGGTCGGTACCGTCGAGTGATGCTGGATTCGATGATCGAGCGTCCGATGCGGCGGGCCCGGGTGGCGGTGTTCACGGTGTTCGCGCTCAACGGGTTCCTGCTGGCACTGTGGGTGGTGCACATTCCGGTCATCACCGACCGGACGGGCGTCGCGAAATCCACTCTGGGGACTTTCATCCTGATGCTCGCGGGCGCGGGGATCATCGGGATGCGGATCGCGGGCCCGCTGGCGGATCGGTTCGGCAGCCGCACCCTGGTCGGTGCGGCCGCCGCGATCACCGCCGCGACGGTCATCGGTCCCGGGTTGGCCACCGGGCCGGTCGCCCTCGCCATCGCGCTGGCCTGCTTCGGTTTCGGCAACGGAGCGCTCGACGTCTCGATGAATACCCAGGCCGTGCACGTCGAGCGGGCGTATGGCCGGCCGATCATGTCGGCCTTCCACGCCCTGTTCTCCGCGGGCGGTTTCCTCGGCTCGGTGCTCGGCGCCGCCGCCCAGCGTGCCGACTGGGATGTGCGTCTCACGCTCGGCGTGGCGGCGGTCGCCTGTTTGGCGCTCACCGCCGCGCTGGTGCCGCTGCTGCTCCGCGATACCAGCTCGACCACCCCGGAGGTCGTCGCCGACGGCAGGCCCGCACCTCAGGACGAAGCGGAACCGACCGGGTGGAGCCGGGTGCCGGAGCGCACCCGGAAAGTGATGGCGCTGGCCTTGATCGCGTTCGTGTTGCTGCTGTGTGAAGGGGCCGCTGCGGATTGGAGCGCCTTGCAGGTCCGCGAACACCTGGATGCCGACGAAGCTACCGCCGCACTGGCTTTCGCGGCTTTCTCGTTCACCATGACCGCGGGCCGTTTCGCCACCGACCGCATCGCGGGCGCCTTCGGCCGCGTGGCGGTGGTCCGCTATGGCAGTCTCATCTGCGCGGTCGGCCTCGGTGTGGTCATCGCCTCTCCGTGGGTCCCACTGACCCTGCTGGGCTGGGCCCTGTGCGGTATCGGCCTCTCCGGCGGTATCCCCCAAATCTTCACCGCCGCAGGCAATCTCGGCTCCAGCACCGCCGCCACCGACATGTCCCGCGTCTTCAGCCTGGGCTACCTGGGCCTGCTCGCCGGTCCTGCCATCATCGGCTGGCTCACGGCGCTGGTCCCCCTCACCACGGCTCTCGCCGCCCCGCTCCTGCTCCTGCTGCTGTGCAGCTGGAAAGCCGGAGTCGTGGCACCGCCGAAATCCAAGATCAGCGCGTGAGGCGGAGTTCCATCAAGCCGACGGCGCAACGACGCAGATTACTTCGGGGCGCCCAGGCAGAGGGTGATCGGCTCCGGCTCCGGGTAGAGGTAAGTGTTCTGCTCGGAACCCACAGGTCCGCAGGCCGAGCTGGCGGCGACGCCCCGCACAATCTTGTCGACCTTGAAGTCCGCGGCCGCGGTGCATTCCACCTTGATAGTCGGGCGGGACCGGCCGCCCGCGAAGCAGTCGCCTTCCTCGGCGTTCAGGCGCAGGCAAAGGGTGTATCCCCGCCTGCCATCCCGGTGGTAGCTGGTGTAATCCGCTGTCGCGCAGTCCGAATCGGCTCCGTCGAGCTGTTCCGCGACGACATAGTTGGCCTCGGGATCGCCGCAGTCCGCGAGCTCGAACTCCGCGGCCGCACTGCTGCCCGACAAAGTCCCGCACTGGCCGACCTCGGCCGGCTTGCCGGTCGCGTACACCAGCCAGACCACACCGGCGATCAGAAAGAGCACCACCGCCGGCGCGAGCACCTTCAGCCAGCTCATCACCTGCTCCCGTGTACTGCTCGGCACGGGCGGCGGGAAAGCGGGCGGATATCCCTGGTACGGACCGTGATTCACCGGTCCGGGGTGACCTTGATACGGGAAATTCGGCGGCGTGGTCATGCGTCTCTCGGGCAGCTCTCGGAACATACGACAGCGGCCCCCCGCTCGCGAAAGCGAAGGGCCGCCTCGTAAAACGATCTACAGCGCTTTCAATTCCTCGGTGACCGCACCGACGGACTTCTTCGCATCACCGAACAACATCGAGGTGGTGTCGGCGTAGAACAGCGGGTTGTCGATACCGGCGAAACCGGAGTTCATCGAACGCTTCAGCACGATGACGCTCTTGGCCTGATCCACATTCAGCACGGGCATGCCGTAGATCGGGCTGGAGGCGTCTTCGCGCGCCGACGGGTTGGTAACGTCGTTGGCGCCGATCACCAGGGCCACATCGGTGCGGCCGAATTCGCCGTTGATGTCGTCCATTTCCTTCATCGCGTCATAGGACACCTCGGCCTCGGCCAGCAGCACGTTCATGTGCCCGGGCATACGACCGGCGACCGGATGGATGGCGTACTTGACCTCGACGCCCTTGGCTTCGAGCAGCGCCGCCATCTCCTTGACCGCGTGCTGGGCCTGCGCGACGGCCATGCCGTACCCGGGCACCACGATGACCTGGTTGGCGTAGGCCATCTGGATCGCGGCGTCGGCGGCCGAGGTGGCCTTGGCCTGCTTGGCCTCGCCGCCACCGGCGCCGGGCGCGGTACCGCCGCCGCCGAACCCGCCGGCCACGATCGCCGGAATGGACCGGTTCATCGCCTTGGCCATCAGGTTGGTCAGGATGGTGCCGGACGCGCCGACGATCATGCCCGCGACAATCATCGCGGTGTTGTTCAGCGCCAAACCGGCTGCGGCGGCGGACAAACCGGTCAGCGCGTTCAGCAGCGAGATGACCACGGGCATGTCGGCGCCACCGATCGGCAGCACCACCATCAGGCCGAGAATGCCGGCCGCGACCAGCAGCAGCACCATCCACCACCACGGCGCGCCACCGTCGGCGGCGCCGATTCCGATGACGACCGCGGCACCCACCGCGACGACGAGCAGCAGCAGATTCAGCGGCTGCTGCAGCTTGCCGACACCGATCGGGCTACCGGGCAGGATCTCCTGCAGCTTGCCGAACGCGATCAGCGAGCCCCAGAACGAGATCGAGCCGATGATCGCCGCGAACAGCGAACCCACGATGATGTGCACGGTCGGCTCTTCGCCGTGTTTGAAGGCGGAAAAGCCGGTGGTGTCGAGGAACTCGGCCCACGCGATCAGCGCGACCGTGCCACCGCCGACGCCGTTGAACGCGGCGACCAGCTGCGGCATCGCGGTCATCTTGGTGCGCTGCGCGGGCGGCACGCCGAGCGCGACACCGACCACCAGGCCCGCGACGATCAGGATCCAATTGCTGGTGTCGCGCACCGAGATCAGCGTCGCGACCACCGCGAGGAACATGCCCACCGCGGCGATCCAGTTGCCGCGCACCGCGGTCTTCGGCCCGGTCAGGCCCATCAGGCCGTAGATGAACATGCCGAAGGCGATGATGTAGAGAATATTGACGAGATAATCCATGGCTACTTCTCCGCCTTCTCGACCGCGGCGGCCTTCTTGCCCTTGAACATGGCGAGCATGCGGTCGGTCACCACGAAACCACCGATGACGTTCAGGGTTCCGAAGACCAGCGCCACGAACAGAATGATCTGGATGCCGATGGAGGGGTCCTCCATCTTGCCCAGGGTGACCAGCGCGCCGAGCACGACGATGCCGTGAATGGCGTTGGTGCCCGACATCAACGGGGTGTGCAAGGTGTTGGGCACCTTGGAGATGACGGCGAAGCCCACGAACCCGGACAGCACCAGGATCGCGATATTGGCCAGAAGTCCGGTGTACATCAGGCGTCCACCTCACGAGTAACGCAGGAATCGGCGAGCACCTGGTCTTCGAAGTCGGGGACGAGCTTGCCGTCCACCAACATCAGTTCCAGCAGTGCCGCGATGTTTTTCGAGTACAGCTCCGAGGCGTGCTCGGGCATGGTCGCGGGCAGGTTCAGCGGCGAGCAGATGGTGACCTCGTGCTTGACCGCGGTCTGACCGGGCTCGGTCAGCTCGCAGTTGCCGCCGGTCTCACCGGCCAGGTCGACGATCACGCTGCCGGGCTTCATGCCCTCCACAGCGGCGGCGGTGACCAGGCGCGGAGCTGGACGGCCGGGGACGAGCGCGGTGGTGATCACCACGTCGAAGCCCTTGATCGCATCCTCCAAAGCCTGCTGCTGCTTGGCCTTTTCCTCGTCGGTGAGCTCGCGGGCGTAGCCGCCCTCACCAGCGGCGTCGATGCCGAGGTCGAGCCACTGCGCACCGACCGAACGCACCTGATCGGCGACCTCGGGCCGCACGTCGTAGCCGGTGGTGCGCCCGCCGAGCCGCTTGGCCGTAGCCAGCGCCTGCAGACCGGCGACACCCACGCCGAGCACCAGCACGGTCGCGGGCTTCACAGTGCCCGCGGCGGTGGTGAGCATCGGGAAGAAGCGAGTCGATTCCGAGGCCGCGAGCAGCACGGCCTTGTAGCCGGCGACGTTGGCCTGCGAGGACAGCGCGTCCATCACCTGGGCGCGCGAGATGCGCGGGATCGCCTCGACCGCGAAGGCTTGCACGCCCGCGGTTTTCAGCGCGCCGATCTGATTCTCGGCGTTGCGCGGCGCGAGGAACCCGATCAGCGTCTGCCCGTCGGACAGCTTCGCCACCTCGGCGTCGGAGGGCGGGGCGACCTTGACGACCACCTCGGCCGACCAGGGGTCGCCGATGCTCGCCCCGGCCGCGACGTAGGCCTCGTCGGGGATGAGCGCGCCGAGTCCGGCGCCGGCCTCCACGACAACCTCTACGCCCTGCTTGACCAGGGACGGAATGATTTTGGGCACCAATGCGACACGTCGTTCGCCCGCGGTGGTCTCGCGAACGACTCCGACACGCGCTCCGCGCGGCGACGAATCGCCTACGTTTTGCGTTGTCTCCACTTGTCAGACTTCCTTACTCGAACTGGCTCAGCGTTACCTACGACGAGTTGCTGGTGGGCAACTACGCCGCCAAACGAGGGCTGGACGATGCTACTTGTGAGTAAGTTCGCCCAAATCCTCGCAACTGTACCCGGGTTGCAGTGAGGGTAGTTGAGATGCCCATCACAAGCAGTGTCCGAAATCCGCTGAATGGGCGGTTCACCAGGTCAGGACTGCCCAGCGTGACGCGCATCATGCCGTGGACTGTCGAGTTCCCGTCGTACGCCGTATGGTCTGGCTCGTGAAGGATTGCGTCTTCTGCCGCATCGTGGCGGGTACCGCGCCGGCGACAAAGGTCTACGAGGACGACACCCTGTGTGCGTTTCTCGACATTCGGCCCATCGCCCGCGGTCACACACTGATCATTCCCAAGGCGCACGCCGCCGAACTCGAAGACCTCGACGCCGAAACCGGGGCGCGCATCTTCCGCGCCGGACACCGGCTGGCGCTGGCCATGCGCCGCAGTACCCTCGCCGCCAACGGCGCGAATCTGGTGATGAACGATGGCAAGGCCGCCTTTCAGACCGTCGCGCACGTGCACCTGCATGTCATCCCCCGCCGCAACGGCGACAAACTGAGTTTCGCCAAGGGGTTGCTGCTGCGCCGCCCGCATGATCCGGAGGGGACCGCCGCCGCGATCCGCACCGGAATCGCCGCGCTGGCAACCGAAGACACCGACCCCGTGGAAGGGACCCAGGCATGACGCTGGATCGAGCCGAGCTGACCACACTGCTGTCGCAGCAGTGGGACGCCATCGCCGCGCTGGTCACCGATCTGCCCGAAGACCGCTGGCGCACACCGTCGCCGCTGCCCGGCTGGACGGTGTTCGACGTGGTCGCGCATGTAGCCGGCACCGAATCCTGGCTGCTCGGGGAGCAACCGCCGCAGCATGATCCGATGCGGCCCAAGACCGATGTACGGACGCTGCCGCATGTGCGCAACGAGATCGCGGTGCTCAACGAGATCTGGATCGATCGGCTGCGGCCGCTGTCCGGCGCTCGGTTGTTCGAACTCTATGACGAGGTGACCGACCGGCGGCGGAAAGCGTTGTCGGAGATGAGCACCGAGGCCTGGACCGTGCCGACGCAGTCACCGATCGGGCAGGTGCCCTACGGGCGGTTCATGCGAGTGCGGTTATTCGACTGCTGGATGCACGAACTCGACCTGGCCGACGCGCTCGGCGTCAGCGTCGAGGAGGGCGGCAAGCGGGGTGCGGTGGCATTCGAAGAATTCCTTGTCTCCGTGCCGCGCGCGGTCGGCAAACTCGGCAAAGCCCCGGAAGGTTCCCGGATCTTGTTCGAACTGACCGGCCCGCATGCCCGGCCCCTGCGCATTCAGGTCGCCGGGCGAGCCGGCTACGTGGACGCCTTCGACGAGCCCCCCACGGTGCAGATCCGTTTGGACTCCAGACTTTTCGTGCGTCTGGGTGGCGGCCGGGCCACCGCTGACGAACACCTGGACGAGATCGAGATCAGTGGCGACGAGGAGCTCGGGAACAGGCTGGTCCGCAGTCTGGCCTTCACCCTCTGATGCGGCTGTTCCTGGCCAGCTATCGATTCGGGGCGCACGCCGACCGGCTCGCCGCGTTAGTGGGCGAGCCCGGACGGGTCGCGGTGATCCCCAACGCCTGTGACGCCTGGCCGGATGCCTGGGAGTCGGCGGTCACCAGCGATTTCGTGCCGCTGCGCAAGCTCGGATACACGCCGGAGGTGCTGGATCTGCGCGACTTCCTCGCGCAGCCAACGGAACTGGAGCGGGCACTGCGGGAGTTTCCGCTGCTGTGGGTGCGCGGCGGGAACACCTTCGTGTTGCGTGCCCAATTCGCCCGCAGCGGAGCCGATGTCGTGCTGCCCCGGCTGCTGGCCGAGGACGCGCTGGTCTACTCGGGGTACAGCGCGGGCGCCTGCCTGCTGACGCCGGATCTGCACGGACTGGAATCCAGTGACGACCCGGCCGAGGTGCAAAGCGCCTGCGGGATCGAAACACGCTGGGATGGACTGGGTTTGGTCGACCACCGAATCGTCCCGCACGTGGGTTCGGACCTCGATCCCGCCGACTTCGGCAATCGGCTCGTCGCCGACTACCGGGCCGCCGGGATCCCGCACTGGCCCCTCACCGATGACGGTGTGGTCGTCGTCGACGGGGACCGTCTGGAAGTACTTCCCTAGCGGCGGAACACAACCCAGCGCAGCGCCGAGTACATGTAGACCGCCTCACAAGCGCCCGCCAGCAGCCGGGACAGGCGATAGTCCAGGCCGAGGGCCGTCAGGCCGGTACCGACGCCGAGGATGAAGGCCAGGTAGTTGATGATCACGACCACGACGTAGACCGCGGCCTGCTTGCCGACCGGGGCGTGCGAGTGGAAGTTGAACGTCCGGTTCAGCACGAACGCCAGGCCGAACGCGCACAGATATCCCACGGTGATCGACAACCACAGCGGCAGGCCGAGCCCGCTGCGGCACAGCGTGAGCAGGGCCAGATCGACCGCGAAGGTGAAGCTGTTGATCAGCGCGAAGCCCAGGAAGGTCGGGGCGACAAAACGATTCAGGCCCCACGGCAGCCGGGCGACGGCCGCCGCGCAGGCCCGGGTGAACCGGTCCGCGAGGGTGTCGGTGGAAGCCGTCTCGAGCACAGGTCCACGCTGCCAGCGTGAGATGACGAGAAGGTGAGCAGCGAGCAAACCCGGGCTCAGCCGATCTGGCCCAGCGGCTCCGGGCGGTCCAGCGCCGACCATGCCATCAGCCAGCGCCGCCGGGTCACATCGTCGGAATCGCTGAGCAGCGCGTCCAGCAGCAGCCGCGGGTCACCGCGCCACTGGTCGCCGATGGTCGTGAGCGCGTCCTTGCCGAACAATCCGGACCGGTCGAGCGCGGTGAGCCACTCCCCGAATTCCCCCGCGTGGATGCGCCGCAACGCCGAGACGTCGACGCTGCCCTCGGCGAACTCGTCGGCGAAGAGCGCGGCCACCGACTCGCGGTAGTTCGGCGATTCGGCCTGCATCACGGTGATCCCTCCCGGTCGCGGCGCACGCGCGCGCCACTCGATCTCTCAGCGGTCCCCCGACCCTGAACCGGGAATTCCGACGTCGCGGTTTCCGGCGCTCCACCGGGCCACTCGCACAGCACATCCCGGCACCACCGTAACCGGGTCGGCGATTTCCGGTAAGCCCACAATTCGACCGTCCCCGCGAGCGACTAGCGTTTACCCCGTGGACCTGCATGACCTGATCGACCGGCTCCCCGACGGCACCGTGCTCACCGACCCGGATCTGCTCGCGTCCTACCGGCAGGACCGGGCGCTGGATCCGGAGGCCGGCACAGCGCTGGCGGTGGTGCGGGCGCGCACGACCGAGGATGTGGTCGCCACACTGCGGTGGGCGAGCGAGCACGGGGTTCCGGTGGTGCCGCGCGGTGCGGGCTCGGGGCTCTCGGGCGGGTCGACCGCGCTGAACGGCGGGATCGTGCTGTCCACCGAGCGGATGCGCGACATCACCGTCGACCCGGTCACCCGGACCGCGGTGGTGCAGCCGGGCCTGTTCAACGCCGAGGTGAAGCGGGCGGTCGCCGAGCACGGGCTGTGGTATCCGCCGGACCCGTCGTCGTTGGAGTTCTGCTCCATCGGCGGCAACGCCGCCACCAACGCTGGCGGCCTGTGCTGTGTGAAGTACGGCGTGACCACCGACTACGTGCTCGGCATGGAAGTCGTTCTGGCCGACGGCAAGGTGGTGCGACTCGGCGGTCCGCGGCTGAAGGATTCGGCGGGGCTGTCACTGACCAAACTTTTCGTCGGCAGCGAGGGCACGCTCGGCATCATCACCGAGCTGACGCTGCGCCTGCTGCCCGCGCAACCGCCGCAGAGCACCGTTGTCGCGAGCTTCGCGACGCTGACCGCGGCCACCGAGGCGATTCTCGCGATCACCGGCACGCTGCGCCCGTCCATGCTCGAATTCATGGACTCGGTCGCGATCAACGCGGTCGAGGACGAGATGCGAATGGGCTTGGACCGCAATGCCGCCGGGCTGCTGGTGGCCCGTTCCGACGCCCCCGGCGAGTTCGCCGCCCGGGAAGCCCAGATCATGCTCGAGGCCTGCGAAAAGGCCGGAGCCACCGAGGTTTTCCGCACCGATGACGCCGAGGAAGGGGAAGCCTTCACCGCCGCACGGCGTTTCGCCATCCCGGCGGTGGAGAAGATCGGCCCGCTGCTGCTCGAGGATGTCGGCGTACCGCTCCCCCGGCTCGGTGACCTGATCACCGGCATCGCCGCCATCGCCGCCCGCAACGACGTGCTGGTGTCACTGATCGCGCACGCCGGCGACGGCAACACGCACCCGCTGATCGTGCACGACCCCACCGACGCCGACAACACGGCGCGGGCGCACAAGGCGTTCGGCGAGATCATGGATCTGGCCATCGAACTCGGCGGCACCATCACCGGCGAACACGGCGTCGGCCGTCTGAAGAAGGCCTGGCTGCCGAACCAACTCGGCCCGGATGTGATGGACCTGACTCGTCGCATCAAGGACGCGCTGGACCCACAAGGCATCCTGAATCCGGGTTCCATCCTCTGACCTACACTCACGGAGCAAAACCCGTCCGCAGGACTTACCCACCCCGAGGAGTTCGCTCATCTCATGACCACCAGGCTCGAGCACAATGTCGCCGACACCCGTTTCGAGATCTACATCGACGACACCCTCGCCGGGTACGCCGACTACGCCGAGCGTGAAGGCGCGAAAGTCCGCGACTTCCACCACACCATGACCTTCCCGGAGTTCCGCGGCCAGGGCGTGGCGGCGAAGGTGGTCGAGTTCGCGCTCGAGGATTCGCGCGACAAGGGCTTCTCGATCGTCCCGACCTGCTGGTATGTCGAGAAGTACATCGCCGAGCACAAGGAGTACGCCGACCTGGTCAGCTGATCGGCTCCGCCAGGTGCGCCGCGAGGATCGGACCGATGACGGCGTTGGCTGCGGGGGTGGCCATTTTGTGGTGCTCGAACCCGGTCTGATGGTCGATGATCTCGCCGGTGATGTAGGGGCGCCAGGTGACGACGTTCGGGGTGTAGTCCGGGTGAGCGTTGTTACTGCTGAAGAAGATCAGGTCGCCGTCGAAGGGTTCCGGACGGTAGGAGGCGGCCTGGCGGATCAGGTTTCGGTAGTCGGTGTAGAGGTTTTCCAGGTCTTTCGCGGTCAAGGTGGACAGCGTGCTCGCCGATTCGCGCAGTAGTTCGGCGGCGCGGGCAGTCAGCGGCCCCAGCCTGGCGGGTGTGGGCGGCGCGGCATCGGGTTCGCCTGGGGTGTAACCGATTTCGGCTGGGTCGAGGCCGCCGAATTCCACCAGCAGTACCTCCGGTGGCGCCAGATACTGGGCGCTTTCGGGTTCGGGGTCGGCGCGGCCGTCCATCAGGACCAGGGTCGATACCGCCTCGCCGCGCCGCTGCAGCTCCACCGCGAGCGCGTGCGCGATGGGGCCGCCCGCGGAGTAGCCGAACAGCCGGTAGGGGCCGTGGGGCTGGGTGCGCTGGATCTCGTCGGCGTAGTAGGTGACCCGCGCCGCCAGGGGCTGTTCCGGTTCGGGGCCGCGAATCCCGGGCGATTGAATGCCGTACACGGGGTAGTCGCCGTCCAGATGTTGCAGCAAACCCGCATAGCCCCAGGCCAATCCGATGGCGGGGTGCACACAGAACAGTGCCGGGCCGGTGCCGCGCGGGCGCAACGGCAGGACGGTGCGCAACGCCGGATCCACCTCCGGGCGTTCCTCGGTCATGCGCCGCGCCAGCGCACCGGGGGTCGGATCGCCGAACATCCATTGCATCGGCATCGGGAAGCCCAGGCGCGCACGGATTTCGGTGATCAGGCGGGTGGCGACCATGGACGTGCCGCCGAGTTCGAAGAAGTTGTCGTCCAGGCCGATCCGGTCCGCGCCGAGCACCGCCTCGAAGGCCGCGACGATCGCCTGTTCGGCCGGGCCGACCGGTGGCCGGTACGGAAGATCGTTGCGGTGCACGGGCATCGGCGGGGCGGGATAGACGACGGTGCCGGGTGGCGCGGTGACATCCAGATCGTCCACGACCAGGGCCGGGTTCGCGGTGAGAATATCGAGGAGGTGAACGAACCTGTCCGCCATGGTTTGTGCGGTCGCGGGCTCGAACAGGTCGAGCGCGAAGGTGAGACTGCCGGTCATACCGGTGGGTGCACCGTGCTCGTCGACCTCCTCCGCCAGCATCCATTCGAGGTCGAATTTCGCTCCCACCGTGGGCTGCGGGAGGGGACGGATATCGATGCCGGGCAGGCTGACCGGTTCCCGGTCGAAGTTCTGGAACACCAGCAGCACCTGGAACAGCGGGTGGTGCGCGGTGGAGCGGGCCGGGGCGAGGTGTTCCACCAGTCGTTCGAAGGGCAGGTCGGCGTTGCCGAAAGCATCGAGGTCGACGTTCTTGATTGCCGCCAGGACACTTTCGAAACTCTGGCCGGACTCGATCCGGCTGCGCAGCACCAGGGTGTTGACGAACATGCCGACCAGGTCGTCCAATTCGCCATCGCCGCGGCCCGCGACCACCGAACCGATGGCCACCTCCGGTCCACCGGACAGCCGGGCCAGCAGCACGGCGAGCGCGGCATGGGCGACCATGAAGGTGCTCGCCCCGTACCAGCGGGCGGTGCGCTGAATCTGCTGTCGCACAGTCGAATCGATCGCGAATTCGACCCGGCCCGCGCGATGGGTCAGGACCCGCGGCCGTGGGTGATCGCTGGGCAGCGCCGACACCGCGGGGATGCCGTGCAGG
The DNA here is from genome assembly GCF_015355755.1 of Nocardia sp. XZ_19_385. Lineage (NCBI taxonomy): Bacteria > Bacillati > Actinomycetota > Actinomycetes > Mycobacteriales > Nocardiaceae > Nocardia > Nocardia sp. XZ_19_385. The sequence goes on along the minus strand of NZ_JACVEE010000002.1, from coordinate 2,305,015 downwards.
GTGGCACGCCAGTAGTCGAGTTGCCGATGCGCCACACTCGCCGGATCGCGGTCCTCGCCCAGCAATTCGTGCTGCCACAGCGCGTAATCGGCGTATTGCAGTGGCAGCGGCGGCCATTGCGGTTCGACGCCGGCGCGGCGGGCGGCGAAGGCGACCATGAGGTCACGCGTCATGGGTGCCAGCGACCAGCCGTCGGAGGTGATGTGGTGCAGCACGACCACCAGCACCGATTCGCGGGGCGTCATCCGCAGCAGGGCGACGCGCACCGGTAGTTCGGTGGTCAGGTCGAAGCCGGTGGCGGTCACGCGGGCCACCTGGTCGCCGATCTGTGCGGAGTCGATCTCCGAGATCGGCATACCGACAGCGGGTTTCGGGAGGACGTGCTGGTAGGGCTCGCCGTCGGGGCCGACCGGGTAGCTGGTGCGTAGCGCCTCATGGCGGGCCAGCACGTCGATGATCGCGCAGTGCAGGACCTCTGGATCCAGCAGGCCCGAAAGTCGCACGGCGATAGGCACATTGTAGATAGGTGAACCGGGGTCGTATCGGTTGAGGAACCACATGCGCCGCTGCGCCGCCGACAGCGGGATTCGTGCCGGCCGGATGCGTGGGCCGGGGCGCGGGCCCCGCCGCGTGCCGGCGCTACGCACGGCCTGCGCGAGCTCGGCCACCGTAGGTGCGTCGAAGACCGTCCGGACCGAGATCCGGGTGCTGAGCTCCGCGCCGAGCCGGGCCACGCACCGAATCGCGATCAGCGAATTGCCGCCGAGGGCAAAGAAATTGTCGTCCCGGCCGACGCGCGGAACGCCGAGGAGTTCACCGAAGGTATCGGCGATGGCGCGTTCGGTGCGAGTGGCCGGCGGGCGGTAGCGGCCGGACCGGACCTCCGGTGCGGGCAGCGCACGGCGGTCCAGTTTGCCGTTGCCGCTCAGCGGGAGCTCCGTCAGCACGGTGATCGTGCTGGGCACCATGTGCGCGGGCAGCCTGCGACCACAGAACTCGCGCACCGCCGCTACATCGATTCGGTTGCCCGGCTGGCTATCTCGGCGATGATGGAGCACGACGTAGGAGGCCAGCACCATCGTGTCGGCCGCACCGGCCCGCGCCACCGTCACCGCCGCTTCCACCTCGGGATGGGCGGCCAGCACCGCGTCCACCTCACCGGGTTCCACCCGTACACCACGCAGCTTCACCTGGAAGTCGGTGCGCCCCACATACTCCAGGATCGGTGCGCCCCCCTCGGTCGAGGCTTGCGCGTGCCAGCGGACCAGGTCTCCGGTGCGGTACATGCGGTCGCCGGGCGCACCGAAGGGGTTGGCCGCGAATCGTTCGGCGGTCAGCACGGATCGGCCCGCGTACCCGCGGGCCAGGGCAGGCCCGGCCAGGTACAGCTCGCCGGGCATGCCCAGCGGCACCGGACGCAGCCGACGGTCGAGGACCAGCATGACCATCCCGGGCACCGGGTTGCCGAGGCCCGAGAGTTGGCCTACCGCCATGGGTTCGGTGAAGGTCGCGGCGATCGTGGACTCGGAGGGCCCGTAGGAATTCAGCAGCATCCGGCCTGCGGCGAAACGGGCCACCACCTCCGGTGGACAGGCCTCGCCACCGGTGGAGACCGCCTGGATCCCGTCGAGGGCGCCCTCGGGCAGCGTAGCGAGCACGGCCGGTGTGGAACACAGGTGGGTGATGGCGTTTTCGGCGATCACGGTGGCCAGGTCGGAGCCGGTCAGCACCTCGCCCTCGGCGATTACCAGGGTCGCCCCCGCGGTGTAGGCCACCAGTAGTTCCAGCAGGGCCGCATCGAAACTCGGGTTGAGGCAGTGCAGGACCCGGGAACCGGGCTCGGCTCGGTAGGAATTCCGCACGGCGGCAACGAGTCCCGCCAATCCGGCATGGGTTACGTTGACGCCCTTCGGAACACCGGTCGAGCCGGAGGTGAAGACGATATACGCCGAGTGGCCGGGATGTGGCGAGGGCGGTTGCCACGAAATATCGAGGGCGCGGGACAGATCCAGCTCGTCGAGCAGGATCCACCGCACGTCCGAAGGCAGGGCCGCACGGTGCGCGGACACCGTAATCCCCAGCCGTGCACCGGATTCGGCGGCCATCCGCGCGATCCGCTCGGTCGGGTTGCCCGTGCCGACGGGCACATAGGCGGCACCGGAGCGCGCCACACCCCAGAACGCGACGACACCGTCCACCGATCGGGGCAGCGCGACCAGCACACTGGACTCCGGGCCCACGCCGAAGCCGGCGAGGGTGTGGGCGAGACGATCGGCCTGGACATCGAGTTGGCCGTACGTCAGGACCCGGTGCGAGCCGGGTGTGACCACCGCCGGGGCATGCTTGCCCACCGCCCGCATGCCCTCGTTCAGCAACTCGGGAAGCAGTTTCGGTGGGGGTGCCGGGTCGCCGCGCATTCCTTCGAGCAGCCGAATTTCGTCGTCCAGAAAGCAGTTCAGTTCTCGCACCGGGGTTTCCGGGCCCGCAAGGAGCAGCGACCGGAACATTCGCAGGAAACGCTGATGATGCCTGGCCAGCGAAACCTCGTCGTACAGGTCGGGGTTGGCGTGGAAGTCCAGATGGAGCGGACTGTGCGCGCCGTGCTGGTAGAAGTTGACGAAGAGGTCTTCGATGGGCCCCGAGGTCAGTACCTCCAGGTCGGTGTCGACGCCGGTGAAGTCGACCTCGGTCGGGAAGAGCGCGATGTTCACCACCGGCCCGACCACTCCACGCCCACCCGCCGCGTCCGGGTCGGCGGCCGCACGCATCTCCTCGTAGCGAAAACGCTGATGCCGCAGCGCACCCGACACCTCGAGCCGAATGGCATCGAGCACCTCGCCGACGGTGCGGCGCTCGGTGACGTCCAGACGCAGGGGCACCATGTTGGCGAGCATTCCGCCCGAGCGCCGCAGCATGGCGGTGGTGCGCCCGGAGACCGGCAGGCTCAATACCACTTCCGGCAGGCCGGTCAACCGGCCGTAGTAGGCGGCGAGCGCGGCCATCACCAGGGCGGGCGTACCCACACCGAAGCGCTCCCCGGCGGCCACGAGCAGCTCGGTATGCCCCTGCGACAGCATCATTCGATGCTGCTGCGCCAGCGCCCGCGCGGGCGCCGCCGCTTCGACCAGGCTGCAGCGCTCGGGCATCCCGGCGACCCGCTGGGCCCAGTAGGCGGCATCGGAATCGAATCGGCTCGACGCGCGATAGTCCATCTCCGCGCGATAGACCTCGTAAAGATCAGCCGCCGCAGCAGGTTTCGGCTCCACCCCCGCGAGTTCGGCGTTGTAGATCTCGGCCACCCGGTACAACATCGTCACCGAGCCGAACCCATCGAGCGCCACATGATGGATGCGCGAGTACGACAGCACCCGCTCCGGCCCGACCCGTAACACCGCGATCAGTGCGAGTCGATCCGCCGAAAGATCTATCGGCGCAGCCACATCCGAGCGCATCCAGGCCATGGCTTCGGCCTCCGGATCGGCTGCGGCACGCAAATCCCGGTAAATGACCAGCGGCTCCTGCCGCGTGTCCACCACCTGATGCGGACCATCCGCGCGCTGCACCAATCGCACCAGCACCGAACCTATTTCGCGTCCCGCCCGGCGGGTGGCCCGCAACAGCGTGTCCACCTCCAGTGGCCCGCGCATCTCGATGTATTGCGCCTCGTACAGCGGCACCTGCGGGTCCAACTGCTGGGCGTACCAGAAGCCGAGCTGCGCGGGCCCCAGCGGAAACTCGGTGCGGATTCCGGAATCCGAGCCGCGGGTAGACGAAAATCCGTGCGTCATCAGGTGTTCCCCCCAAAAAAATCTAGTCGGCGCGACGCGGTCCGGCATGGACCGGTTTGCCATTGGTCCGGCCGGGCGCGGCAGGCGCCGGGTCGGGTTGCAGTTCATAGGCCGCGACGTCGCTACCCTGCGGCGCGGTCAATCGGCTCACCACGGCGTGCCGCACGTGCGCGGGCAGGCTGGGCGCGAACTTCTTCACGTAGGCCGTCATCCATTCCGGCCGCGCCAGCAGGAACGGGAAGTCGGTGGTCATCATGGTCCGCACCACCAGCATCGCGATCGGCGCATCCAACGGCCGAAAGTCCTTGTTCCACAGTCCGGGCTGGTCGCAGCCGGGATAGAACTGGCCGAGCATGGTGCCTTGCGCAACGAACTCGGTCTTGAGTTCCGCGTGCAGCTCATCGATGAGCGTGTAATCACGCACATCGGGCAGCACGGTGATCAGCGTGCGCAGCACCGCCGCCCCGCCCTCGGTGGGCGGCAACTCGGGAAAAAGCTCCAGCGCGTCGGCGAGCACCTGCCGCACGAATGACGGCCGCGGTTGTGCGCCGGGGATCTGCCCGATCCACATCAGGTCGCGCCGGATTGATGGTCCGACATATGGGCACACGGGCCCGTCCCGGCCGAGCGCGGGCGTGTGCTCGGTCAAATGATCTTCGGCCCACCCGCGGACAATATCCACCGTCACTCTCGTGAATGGGCAGGGTAAATCGCTCATGGACAGCGGGATCCAATTCATCCCCGACCGCGGTCCGATAACGATCTTGGTCATACGTCACCTCGTCACGTTACGAAGTCGAGTATCCACCCTTCTGATGCCGATTCACACCCATTATCAGGTCCCTAATTTTGGGGGCAGGGATTCGCAAAATTCGCCGACCGGAATCTGTAACGCGCCGCCAAGTTTTCTCGAAATACTCAGAATGGCCAGGTCACTGGCCATCTCGCGGCCAAGGTCATTTCCTGCCGTATTCCCTAACCCCGCAGGGGTTCACCCGCGCTACCGACTCGGTAAACCATTGTCTTCGCAGCGCTGGAACTGCTTTAGAAGGACACGAATAAAGAACTTATCGGCATCGGAATTATTGCGCTCCCGCAACGTTCGAGATCCGGGCACAAAAAAACCGAGTGGCCCGAGACTAATTCGCCCCGGACCACTCGGTCGGAAAGCTGATTGCGCAGCCGAACCTGGGCTCAGCCGCGCAGCAGCGCGCGCGACATGACGACGCGCTGGATCTGGTTGGTGCCCTCGTAGATCTGGGTGATCTTGGCGTCGCGCATCATCCGCTCCACCGGGAAGTCGGTGGTGTAGCCGGCGCCACCGAACAGCTGCACCGCGTTGGTGGTGACCTCCATGGCCACATCGGAGGCGAAGCACTTGGCGGCGGCGGAGATGAAGCCCAGGTTCTTCTCGCCCCGCTCGGCGCGGGCGGCCGAGGTGTAGACCATCAGGCGCGCGGCCTCGATCTTCATCGCCATGTCGGCCAGCATGAACTCGGTGTTCTGGAAGCTCGCGATCGTCTTGCCGAACTGCTTGCGGTCCTTGGTGTAAGCGATCGCGGCGTCCAGGGCGCCCTGCGCGAGACCGACGGCCTGCGCGCCGATGGTCGGGCGGGTGTGGTCCAGGGTCTGCAGTGCGGTCTTGAAGCCGGTGCCCGGCTCGCCGATGATGCGGTCGCCCGGGACCTTGCAGTTCTCGAAGTACAGCTCGGCGGTCGGGGAACCCTTGATGCCCAGCTTGTGCTCGAGCGGTCCGACGACAAAGCCCTCGTCGTCCTTGTGCACCATGAACGCGGAGATGCCGTTGGCGCCCTTGTCGGCGTCGGTCACCGCCATGACGGTGTACCAATCGGACTTGCCGCCGTTGGTGATCCAGCACTTGGAGCCGTTGAGGATCCAGCCCTCGCCGTCCTGCTTGGCGCGGGTGCGCATGGAGGCGGCGTCGGAGCCGGCCTCACGCTCGGACAGCGCGTAGGAGGCCATTTTGCCGGCGACGAGGTCGGCGAGCACCTTCTGCTTCAGCTCTTCCGAGCCGTTCAGGATCAGGCCCATGGTGCCGAGCTTGTTGACCGCGGGAATCAGCGAGGAGGAACCGCAGACGCGGGCGACCTCTTCGATCACGATGCAGGTGGCGACCGAGTCGGCGCCCTGGCCGCCGTAAGCCTCGGGCACGTGCACGGCGTTGAAGCCGGCGGCGTTCAGCGCCGTGAGCGCCTCCTGCGGGAAGCGGGAGTTGCCGTCCACATCCTTGGCGTGCGGGGCGATTTCCTTCTCCGCCAGCCCGCGGATCGCCGCGCGCAGTTCGTCGTGGAAGTCCTCGAGCTTGAACAGATCGAAATCCGGGTTTCCCGCCATGGGGGCACACTCCTGGGTCGTCAACGCAGAGCTTGCTGAAAGTTAGTAGGCACTGAGTGCCATGTTAGGTTCGAGTATACGCGTGCGCTTGGGAACTACATGCAGATTCTTCGTGGCACTGAGTGTCAGTTCACACGTTTAATCAGATTCCAGCGTACCCAGCTTGCGCGCCACAAGATCGGCTACCTGCCGTGACGGCATGTCCCGCGGAAACACCGCGACCACCATCTCGTCGGCGGAGCGCGCCGCCCCCGGCCCGCGCGGAATCGCCGCCAGCTCCACCCGCAAATCCGCGGCCCCCGCATCCGACTCCCCGCGCACCATCCGCCGCAGCAGATAGTTGTGCGTCGCCGTCACCGCGGCCGTGAACTGCACCCGCGCCAGATCCGGCGACTCCGGCAACCGCTCCCGCAGATAATCGGTGAACAACCGCTCATACCGGAACACCGTCACGATCTCGCGTTCCCGCAACGCCGGCACCCGCCGCACCACCCGATACCGCCGCGCCGCGATCTCCCGCCACTGCGTGAACCGCTCGAACACCCCCACCACCGCCGCGCACACCGCATCCCACGGATCCCCTTGCGCCGCCGCCAAATCCGCCGCCGCCCGCGCCAACTGCGACTCGTGATCAGCGAAGATCACATCCTCCTTCGACCGAAACTGCCGAAAGAACGTCCGCCTGCTGATCCCCGCGGCCTCCGCGATCTCGTCGACAGTCGTCGCCTCATACCCCTTCTCGGCGAACAACCGCAACGCCTGATCCACCACCGCCAGCCGGAACTGCGCGGCGTCGTCGGTGCTCATTAGCCCAGGAGTTTGGTGCGGAGGGCCTGGTCCTTTTCGAGGACCATTTTTTCCAGGCCGGCTTGGAATTGCTCCATGCGGGAACGGAGTTCGGGGTCGTGGGCGGCGAGGATGCGGACGGCGAGCAGGCCCGCGTTGCGGGCGCCGCCGATGGAGACGGTGGCTACCGGGACGCCGGCGGGCATTTGGACGATGGAGAGCAGGGAGTCCATGCCGTCGAGGTATTTCAAGGGGACGGGGACGCCGATGACCGGGAGGGGGGTGGCGGAGGCGACCATGCCGGGGAGGTGGGCGGCGCCGCCGGCGCCCGCGATGATGACCTGGATGCCGCGGCCGGCGGCGTCGCGGGCGTAGTCGAGCATGCGCTGGGGGGTGCGGTGGGCGGAGACGACGCCGACCTCGAAGCGAATACCGAACTCCGCCAAGGCTTCCGCGGCGGCTTCCATGGTGGGCCAGTCGGAGTCGCTGCCCATGATCAGGCCGACCTGCGGTCCAAGATTACTCACTGGTGGGGGTCCCATCCGTCGGTCCAAACCGCGTGCGACATCCAGTGCGCCGCTCGCTCTGCCTGCTCTCGCACCACCGCGACGTCGTCGCCGAGCACGTTGATGTGCCCGATCTTGCGGTCCGGGCGTTCGCTCTTGCCGTACATGTGCACCTTCGCCTGCGGCAGTCGCGCGAACAGGTGGTGCAGGCGCTCGTCCATCGACATCGCCGGCGCCTCGGGCGCGCCGAGGATGTTGGCCATCACGGTGACCGGGGCCAGCGGGCTGGTGTCACCGAGCGGGTAGTCGAGGACGGCGCGCAGATGCTGTTCGAACTGGCCGGTGCGGGCGCCGTCCATGCCCCAGTGGCCGGAGTTGTGCGGGCGCATGGCGAGCTCGTTGACCAGGAGTTCGCCGTCGTGGGTTTCGAAGAGCTCCACGGCCATCGCGCCGACGACGCCGAGTTCCTTCGCCAGGTTCAGCGCCAGCAATTCGGCTTGCGTCTCCTTGGCCTCGGACAAGCCCGGTGCGGGCGCGATGACGACGGCGCACTGACCGTTGCGCTGCACGGTTTCGACGACGGGCCAGGTCGCGGCCTGACCATAGGGCGAGCGCGCCACCATGGCCGACAGTTCGCGCTTCAGGTCCACCTTCGCCTCGGCCAGCAACTGCACGCCGCGCGCGAGCTGCTCGGTCACGATGGTCTCGGTCGCCGCGGCGTCCTCCGGCATCCACACTCCGCGCCCGTCGTAACCGCCACGCACCGCCTTCAGCACGAACGGCCAGCCGTGCTCGTCACCGAAGCGCACCGCATCGGCCACCGTGGTCACCGCGGTGAACGCGGGCACCGGCAGACCCAGCCCGGACAGCTTGACGCGCATCGCCAGCTTGTCCTGCGCGAACACCAGCGCGGACGGCGGCGGTTGCACGTTCACGCCCTCGGCGACCAGCGCTTCCAGATGCTCGGTCGGCACGCCTTCGTGATCGAAGGTGAGCGCGTGCGACCCGGTCGCCGCTTTGCGCAGCGCGGCCAGATCGGTGTGGCTGCCGAGCACCACCTCGGGGCTGACCTGAGCGGCCGGATCATCGGGATTCTCGGCGAGCACCCGCAGCCGCTGCCCGAGCGCGATCGCCGCCTGGTGGGTCATCCGCGCGAGCTGACCGCCACCGACCATGGTCACGGTGGGCATAGCAGATTGATCGGAGAATCGTGCGGGGGTCACGTCACGGAATCTTGTCATGTCGGGAGGGAATGATCGCTACCGGTACACTCGATCCTTGTGTCATTCGTCGACGGCGTGGTCAACGTTCTCCCCAGACCCCTGGCGGAGATCGCTTTCCGCCACCACGAGCTGATCAAGTTCGCCATCGTCGGGGGCATCACGTTCGTCATCGACAGCGGCATCTTCTACTTCCTGAAGCTGACCGTGCTGACCGAGAAGCCGGTCACCGCCAAGATCATTTCCGGCGTCATCGCCGTCATCGCGTCCTACATTCTCAACCGTGAATGGTCGTTCCGGAACCGGGGCGGACGCGAACGTCATCACGAAGCCCTGCTGTTCTTCGGCGTCAGCGGCGTCGGCGTGGTGCTGAGCTTCCTCCCGCTGTGGGTCTCCAGTTACGTCTTCGACCTGCGCGTTCCCGATGTCAGCCTGATGGTCGAGAACATCGCCGACTTCATCAGCGCGTTCGTCATCGGCAATCTGCTGCAGATGGCGTTCCGGTTCTGGGCCATGCGGCGCTGGGTCTTCCCCGACGAGATGAACCAGCTGGTCGAGGAGTTCGAGGACGAGTTCCTGATCGAGCAGGAGCAGCTCGGCCACAGCTAACGCGGTTCCGGAATCACCGCGTTCGATATCCGCGGCGCCGAAGCGCCCAGGAACACCGCGAACAGGGCCGGCCTGCGCCGCTGCAGCTCCAATCGCCCACCATCGGCCTCGATGAGTGCCCGGGCCAGCGCAAGGCCCACACCGGTCGATCCACCGGCCGAGAAACCACGATCGAAGATGTGTGGCGCGAGCTCGTCCCGCACGCCCTCGCCCTCGTCGGCGACCTCCACACACACCAGTGGCTCGCGCGCATTCCCGGGGCGGACCGTGCGCACCGATACCGTGCAGGTCCCGCCGCCGTGCATCAGGGCGTTGTCGACCAGCACCGCGACCGCCTCCCGCAGCCGTTGCGCGGTGATCGGCGCCGTCAGCATCTTGTCGCCGGTGAGGACCAGCTCCCGGCCCACGTCACTGAACGGATGCCGCCATTCCGCGACGACACCGCGCAGTTCGTCCATCACCGGGATCGGATCGCGGTCCGCGGCGTCCTCGTCGCGGGAGGCGCGCACCAGATCGTCGATCGCCTCGGTGAGCCGGTCGACCTGCGCCATCGCCTCCTCGGCCTCGTGCACGACCTCCGGATCGGTGTGCGTGGACAACTCGTCCAGGCGCAAGCGCACCGCGGTGAGCCGGGACCGCAACTGATGCGAGACATCCGCGACCAGTGCGTGCTCGCGCTGCAATCGTCCGGCGATCTCCACGGTCGCCGAGTCCAGCACATCGGAGACGCGATCCAGTTCGGAGATGCCGTGCCGGCGCGGATCGGGCCGGAAGTCACCCATCGCCAGCCGCGCGGCCCGCGCCGCCACATCGCGCAGCGGATCGGCCACCCGGCGCGCGGTCACCACCGCGACCGCCACCGCGGCACCCAGCGAAGCCAGCACCGCCAGCGCCACCGCCGCGACCGCCTGCCGCTGCTTGGCGTGCATCGGCCCGCTCGGCACCTCCAGCCGCAGTGATCCCGAAATGCCCATGGCCAGCGACTCCATCAGCGGATCCGCGACCGCGTCGGCGCCGATATCGATCCGCGAGGCACTGTCCTGTGGGGTCGGATAGACGATGGTGAGCTTGCCGTCCTTGGGCACCAGCGGCCGCACCGTCCGGATATCGAGGCCGCCGCGCACCAGGCCGTCGGCCTGCTCCTGCGCGATCACCTCCACCGCGATCCGGTCCAACCGGCCGCGCAGATCGGTACGGGTGATGTCCTCCACCCACAGCCACGCCGTATAGGTCAGCGGCACACCGAGCACCACCGTGGTGATGGTCAGCACGGTGAGCATGGACCGCAGGATTCGGCGGCGCACGTCAGTCGGTGTTCAGCCGGAAACCGACACCGCGCACGGTGACGATGCGGCGCTCCGCCATCGGTCCCTCGTCGCCGATCTTGCGGCGTAGCCACGACATGTGCATGTCCAAGGTCTTGGAGCCGCGCAATTCCGCGTCGCCCCAGACCTCGCGCAGGATGGTCTCGCGCGGCACCACCTGACCGGCCCGGTCGATCAGCACCTTGAGCAGTTCGTATTCCTTGTTGGCCAAGCCGATCTCGACGCCGTTGACCATGACCCGGCGCGCGGCCGGCTCCAGCCGGATCCCGCCGACCTCGACCGCTTCGTCGCCGATTCCGCTGCGGCGCAACAGGGCTCGCACCCGGGCCAGCAACTCGGCGAGCCGGAACGGTTTGCCCACGTAATCGTCGGCGCCCGCGTCCAGCCCGACGACAAAGTCGACCTCGTCGGTGCGCGCGGTGAGCATCAGCACGGCGAGATCGGCGCCGCGGGCACGGACCTGGCGGCACACCTCGAGCCCGTCCATCCCCGGCAACCCGAGATCGAGGATGAGCAGATCGTGCCCGCCCTCCAGCGCGCGCTGCAGTACGGCGGGGCCGAAACTCTCGACGGTGACCGAGTACCCCTCACGTCCCAGCGCCCGGGAAAGCGGTGCGGCGATGGCCTCGTCGTCCTCGGCCAGCAGTACGGCGGTCATAGGGAATAGGTTACGGTCCCCGATGCCCGACGCCGTTGTGGCGCTCCTCATCGAATACCTGGTGATAGAGGAGATTGTGCACCTCCTGCACCTGCGGGATGTCGTCGAACTCCAGCGGCTCCTCCGACGAGGACCCGATGATCAGGGTGCCGGTGCCCAGCAGCCGGTCGCCGAGCCCGTGCCGGAACTGCACACTCGAGATCCGGCTCATCGGGATATCGATGCCGGAGTGTGTGAGCACGCCCTGGCGCACCAGCACGCGGCGATCGGTGACGATGAAGTGCGTCGACTTCCACGCCAGCATGGGCGCGATACTGCGCCAGGCCAGAATCGCGATCCACAGCGCCAGGATCACCAGCAGCACCACCGTGCGCGCGGAACCCTCGACCTTCCGGGAGGCAAGTCCCCCAACGAATCCGGCGACCGCGGTGGCCAGGACCAGCGTCACGACGGGCCAGAACAGCATCTTCCAATGCGGATGCCGATGCAGGATGAGCTGCTCATCCGGTGCCAGCGCCTCCTCAGGGGAACCCATGATCGAACCCTACCGCTCGAAGATGCCAGAATGCCTGACACCGACCCCGGCGTGCTGCACAATCGTTCCCCTGCGACGGTCGATCTCGTTCGCGTCGGCAAGCTCTTGCACTTCCAAGTTCTGTCCTGCTCCTAAAACCATGCTCGACAACGACCGTGGAGGCGTGTGTGACCAGGGACCTGACCCAGCTGGAAATCCTCACCGAACTCGAGCCGGTGGCCGAGGAAAACCTGAACCGGCACCTGTCCATGACCAAGGACTGGCATCCGCACGACTACGTCCCGTGGGACGAGGGCCGCAACTTCGCCGCGATGGGCGGAAACGATTGGGACCCTGAGCAATCCCAGCTGAACGAGGTCGCCAAGGCGGCCATGATCACGAACCTGCTCACCGAGGACAACCTGCCCTCCTACCACCGGATCATCTCCGAGGCCTTCGACAACGGCGGCGCGTGGCGCACCTGGGTCGGCCGCTGGACCGCCGAGGAGAACCGGCACGGCATCGTGATGCGCGACTACCTGGTGGTCACCCGCGGCGTGGATCCGGTCGCGCTGGAGAACGACCGCATGGTGCACATGACCAATGGCGTGCATTCCCCGGAGAATTGGGGCGGGTTCCTGCTCAACATCGCCTACGTCACCTTCCAGGAACTGGCCACCCGGGTCAGCCACCGCAACACCGGCAAGGTCTGTCACGACCCGATCGCCGACCGCATGCTGCAGCGCATCGCCGCCGACGAGAACCTGCACATGATCTTCTACCGCAACCTGTGCGGCGCCGGCCTGGATCTGGTGCCGGACCAGGCGATCGAGGCGATCACCATCATCCTGGAGAATTTCGTGATGCCCGGTTACGGCATGCCGAACTTCCGCCGCAACGGTGCGCTGATGGCCAAGCACGGCATCTACGACCTGCGCCAGCACCGCGAGGAAGTGGTGCTGCCGGTGCTGAAGAAGTGGAACATCTTCGAGCGCAACGACTTCAGCGCGCGCGGCGAACAGGCGCGGGACCGGCTCGGCGTCTATCTGGAGAAGCTGGAGCAGGACGTGCTCAAGTTCGAGGAACAGCGCGACCGTTTGCTGGCGCGTGAAGCGGCCCGCGGTTTGCAGCCGGTGTCTTAATACTCGGCACGCAGGTGGGTGACGTCGCCCGCCGAGACGGCCCGGTCGCCGATCAGCAGGCGGCCGTGGTCGTCGACGCCGGCGGCGACCCCGGTCAGCACTTCGCCGCCCGGAAGTTCGGCGCGTACCTCGGCGCCGATGGTGGCGCAGCGTTCGCGGTAGGCCTCGATCAGGCCGGTGGTGTCCCAGCCCGCGGCGCGCCAGGTGTCGAAGCGGCGTGCGAATTCGGTGAGCAGGGACCGCACCAGCAGGGTGCGATCGATCTCCTTCGCACCCGCCAGCAGCAGCGAAGTCGCGTGCGGCACCGGCAGTTCCGACTCGGCGAGGCTCACGTTGACACCGACGCCGACCACCACCGCAGGCTCCCCGCCGCCCGATGCCACTTCGGCGAGGATGCCCGCGACCTTGCGGCCGCCGATCAGAACATCGTTGGGCCACTTCAAGTTCGCGTCCACGCCCGCCGTCGAGCGCAGCGCGTCCACCACCGCGACACCGGTCAGCAGAGGCAGCCAGCCGAGCACCTCCGGGGCGATCCCGCGCAGCCGCACCAGCACCGACATAGAGATCTGCGCCCGCGGCGGACTGACCCAGGTGCGCGCGTGCCGCCCGCGCCCGGCCTCCTGCGCTTCCGCGAGCAGGACCGCCTGATCGATACCCGGTTCGCCCGCGCGGGCGATCAGGTCGGCGTTGGTCGAGCCGGTCGACTCCACCACCTCGACCTGAGAGAAGAACGACAGCTCGGGCGTTTCGGCGACAGCGCGCCGCAGTTGCTCGACATCCAGCGGCGGGCGGTCAACGGAAGGCGTCTGCACAACGGGAACGCTACTCGGCGACCAGGAACTTTCCGTTATTGATAGGCCCAGAACATGATCTAGCTGCGCTTTTTATACTCACGGGTAAGCACTACTCAGTTAGTGAGGGCGACTGTCACTGGTTACACTCCGGAGCCATGACGAGTGTCCAGCAGCAGTCCGCGCAAGATCCGGCGGACTCCCCCGATATCCACACCACCGCTGGGAAGCTGGCTGACCTGCGGAATCGTCTGGAAGAAGCCCAGCACCCGATGGGTGAGGCCGCGGTCGACAAGGTGCACGCCAAGGGCAAGATGACCGCCCGCGAACGCATCCTGGCCCTGCTCGACGAGGGTTCCTTCGTCGAACTCGACGCCCTGGCCCGGCACCGCAGCGTGAACTTCGGCCTGGAGAGCAACCGCCCGCTGGGCGACGGCGTCGTCACCGGCTACGGCACCATCGACGGCCGCGACGTCTGCATCTTCAGCCAGGACGTCACCGTCTTCGGTGGCTCGCTCGGCGAGGTCTACGGCGAGAAGATCGTCAAGGTGATGGACCTGGCCCTGAAGACCGGCCGTCCGCTCGTCGGCATCAACGAGGGCGCCGGCGCGCGCATCCAGGAGGGCGTCGTCTCGCTCGGCCTGTACGGCGAGATCTTCCACCGCAACATCCAGGCCTCCGGCGTGATCCCGCAGATCTCGCTGATCATGGGCCCGGCCGCCGGTGGCCACGTCTACTCCCCCGCGCTCACCGACTTCGTCGTCATGGTCGATGGCACCTCGCAGATGTTCGTCACCGGCCCGGACGTGATCAAGACCGTCACCGGCGAAGACGTCACCATGGAAGACCTGGGTGGCGCGCACACCCACATGACCAAATCCGGTGTGGCGCACTATGTTGCCTCCGGCGAGCAGGACGCCCTCGACTACGTCAAGGATCTGCTGTCCTACCTGCCGAGCAACAACCGCGCCGAGGCCCCGCGCTTCCCGGCCACCGACCCGATCAACGGCGCCATCGAGGAATCGCTGACCGACGAGGACCGCGAGCTCGACACGATCATCCCGGACTCGCCGAACCAGCCGTATGACATGCACGAGGTCATCCGCCGGCTGCTCGACGACGACGAGTTCCTCGAGGTGCAGGCCGAGCGCGCGATGAACATCATCGTCGGCTTCGGCCGCGTCGACGGCCGCAGCGTCGGCATCGTCGCCAACCAGCCCACCCAGTTCGCGGGCTGCCTCGACATCGACGCCTCGGAGAAGGCCGCGCGCTTCGTGCGTACCTGCGACTGCTTCAACATCCCGATCATCACCCTGGTCGACGTGCCCGGCTTCCTGCCCGGCACCGGCCAGGAATACAACGGCATCATCCGGCGCGGCGCCAAGCTGCTCTACGCCTACGGTGAGGCCACTGTGGGCAAAATCACGATCATCACCCGCAAGGCCTACGGCGGCGCCTACGACGTCATGGGCTCCAAGCACATGGGCGCCGACGTCAACCTGGCCTGGCCCACCGCGCAGATCGCCGTCATGGGCGCCTCCGGGGCCGTCGGCTTCGTGTACCGCAAGCAGCTGGCCGAAGCCGCCAAGAGCGGCGGCGACGTCGACGCGCTGCGGCTCGAGCTGCAGAATGAGTACGAGGACACCTTGGTGAACCCGTACGTGGCCGCCGAGCGTGGCTACGTCGACGCCGTCATCCCGCCCTCGCACACCCGCGGCCAGATCGTGTCGGCGCTGCGGCTGCTGGAACGCAAGATGGTGACGCTGCCGCCGAAGAAGCACGGCAACATCCCGCTCTGATCGAGCGATAATTCCCGGGAAGCCGCACACTGGGAATTTCGGGAGACGCCGTGAAGCGCTACAGAGAGGATCTGGCACTGTGACGACCGTGGCAGAAGAAGATGTATTGACCGCCGTCGAGTTGGATCTCACAGTCGAGGAAATCGCGAACGAGGCCGAGGTCACCGCGGATGCGGCAGCCGAGACCCCGGCCGCGGCCGACCAGTCGCTGTTCCGAATCGTCAAGGGTTCGCCGACCGATGCCGAGGTCGCGGCGCTGGTCTGCGTGCTGACCGCGGCCGCGAACAGCGGCGGGGTGGCCGACTCCGGCCCGCAGGACATGTGGGGCCGTCCGACCATGCTGCATCGCGGGACATCTCCGTTCTCCCCGTACGCCTATCCGCAACTGTCACACCTGCGTTGAGCGAGCTGAAGCTCGTACTAGGTTCCGCGTCCCCCGCCCGCCGGGAGGTGCTCCGCTCCGCGGGCATCGATCCGGTGGTGCGGGTTTCCGACGTCGACGAGGACGCTCTCCAAGCCGCCTTGCCCGCCGATTCGGCTCCTGAGGTAATCGTTGTCGAGCTCGCGCGCGCGAAAGCGGAGACGGTCGCCGCCGCCGCGGATCTGCCCGCGAATTGTGTTGTCGTCGGCTGTGATTCGATGCTGCTGGTGGACGGTGTGCTGCAGGGCAAGCCGCACACCCCCGAGGTGGCGCGGGCGCGCTGGGCCGACATGGCCGGGCGCAGTGCCGATCTGCTGACCGGGCACTGTGTGCTGCGGGTCCAGGACGGCACGATCACCGCCTCGGCGGTCGATTGCAGCTCCACCACAGTGCATTTCGCGAAGCCGGACCCCGAGGAACTCGACGCCTACATCGCCACCGGCGAACCGCTGCAGGTCGCGGGCGCGTTCACCCTAGACGGGATGGGCGGCTGGTTCGTGGACCGGATCGAAGGCGATCCGTCCAGCGTCATCGGGATCGGATTACCACTGCTGCGCCGACTGCTTGGCGACGTTGGGGTCGGAGTTGCGCAGCTGTGGGGCCACGCGCCCCGCTGACGGCGTCGCCAGTGTCGGCTCTTCGGCACCCGCGTCGGCTCCGACCGCGACGGGAGTGACGTCACGGCGGGTGATCATCTCCAGGTGGGCCACGCACAGTTCCGGCTCCACGAACGGATGCAGCCGGGCGCTGATCGTGCCCCGGCCGCCGTTGCGGTCCAGCACTTCCTCGATCAATCCCAGATGCACGCCGCACACCACCTCGGAGTGGGTGCGCGCCAGCTCGCGCAGCGGGCAGGCCGTCATCCGGATCTCCACCTGCTCCTCGGGCCCACCCGTCGCCCGACCACCACCCCCCACGGAATCGCGAAGCGATGCTGCGTCTTTGGCCGCGTCCCGTTCCGGGGCGAAGCCGAGCTCCGAGAGCAGCGTCATGGTGACGTCTTTGGCGTCCTCGAGGGTTTCCACCCGGTGATCACCGGCGTCGAGCTTGGCGCCCCAGGCCCGGCCCGCGGTGATCGCGGCATCTGAGCGGCGGCGCGGATCGTTGCCCAGCTGGTCGGCGAGCACCTGCGCCAGCTCCTGATAACCCACCGAACGCTGCACGGCGCTGTAGCCGATGCGCGGACGGCCCCGGCCGCGCGGGGGTTGCTGGAACTGGCGCACCAGGGATTCCTTGGTGAGCACATCCAGGTGGAAGCGGACCGTGGTGACGTGCTGTCCGGTAATTCTGGCCAGTTCCTGGGCATCGAGAGGCTCGCTGGCGCCACGTAGGATCGCGAGCAGTCGCCGTCGCGGCCACGAATCGGACATAGCTCACCCCTCCTCCCGGGAGACTTTATCGGATGTGGGTGCGATTTATTCGCCCATTCAGCCGATTTGTGATCTGAAACGAGATTCACTCACGCAGCACACTTACCATCGTTATGCAGCACGAAACGCCAAAACCGCCGTCTACCTCGCATGAAGGACCCTCATCGTGCCCGTCGCCCCGGACCCAGCGCCCAACTTCGCAACTTTTGCACATCCTCACCGACTAGTAACCACAGAGTGGCTGTCGGCAAACATCGGCGCGCCGGGGCTGAAGATCATCGAGTCGAACGAAGACGTCCTGCTGTATGACATCGGTCACGTTCCCGGCGCCATCAAGATCGACTGGCGTGGCGATCTGAGCGATCCGGTCACCCGCGACTACATCGACGGCGACCGCTTCACCGAGCTCATGCGCGCCAAGGGAATCCAGCGCGACGATACCGTGGTGATCTACGGCGACCGGGACAACGCGCAGGCGGCGCACACACTGTGGCTGTTCACGCTGTTCGGCCACGCGGACGTGCGACTGCTCGACGGCGGGCGGGCGGGCTGGTTGTCCGAGGAACGCGACACCACCTTCGACGTCACGTATCCGGTGCGCAGCGACTACCCCGAGGTGCGGCGCGACGACAGCATCGCGCGCGCCTTCCGCGACGACGTACTGGCGCATTTGGGTAAGCCGGCCGCCGGCGATCGCTTGCGGGGCGCTCGAAAGGGTCTGCTCGACGTGCGCGCCGCCGAGGAATACGCGGGTGAGGTCGCGCCGAAACCGGACAGCCCGGAGGCCTCC
Organism: Nocardia sp. XZ_19_385; assembly: GCF_015355755.1. Taxonomy (NCBI): domain Bacteria; kingdom Bacillati; phylum Actinomycetota; class Actinomycetes; order Mycobacteriales; family Nocardiaceae; genus Nocardia; species Nocardia sp. XZ_19_385. The sequence continues at coordinate 2,286,941 of NZ_JACVEE010000002.1, read as the reverse complement.
GCCCTGCGCGGCGGCCATATCCCCACCGCGCGCAATGTCGAATGGACCCGGGCCATCGGCGCCGGCGGCCGCTTCCGGTCCCGCGCCGAACTCGATGAGATCTACGGCGACTTCACCGATTCCGACGATCTCATCGTCTACAGCCGCATCGGCGAGCGCTCCAGCCTGAGCTGGTTCGTGCTGACCTATCTGCTGGGGTTCGGCGCCGTGCGCAACTACGACGGTTCCTGGGCCGAATGGGGAAATTCGGTGGGGATGCCGATCGTCAAAGGCACTGAACCCGGCGAAGTTCCGGTAGCAGCCAAAGCAACGGGCAAGCGGCGCTAGCTCACATAGCGTATGCAGGTGTGATGTGCGACCTACTGCCGAGTAGGGCTATCCGAGTTCCGGATCTATTGGCACACTGCCTACACTCGCCCGAGACGTAAGTTGTCATTGCAAACCAGGAGGCTTCAGTGCCCAGCCATGCCAGCGCGCGGATCACGAAGGTCCTCGTAGCTAACCGAGGCGAGATCGCCGTGCGCGTGATCCGGGCGGCCAAGGACGCCGGAATCGGCAGCGTCGCGGTCTACGCGGAACCGGACGCCGATGCCCCCTTCGTGAAGCTCGCCGATGAAGCCTTCGCCCTGGGCGGCCAGACCTCGGCCGAGTCGTACCTCGTGTTCGACAAGATCCTCGATGCCGCCGCCAAGTCCGGCGCCGACGCCATCCACCCCGGCTACGGATTCCTCTCCGAGAACGCCGAGTTCGCCCAGGCCGTCATCGACGCCGGGCTGATCTGGATCGGTCCGTCCCCGCAGTCCATTCGCGATCTCGGTGACAAGGTCACCGCCCGCCACATCGCCGAGCGCGCCAGCGCGCCGATGGCCGCGGGCACCAAGGATCCGGTCAAGAACGCCGACGAGGTCGTCGCCTTCGCCAAGGAATACGGCGTGCCGGTCGCGATCAAAGCCGCCTTCGGTGGCGGTGGCCGCGGCATGAAGGTCGCCCACACCATCGAGGAGATCCCCGAGCTGTTCGAGTCCGCCACCCGTGAGGCGATCGCCGCCTTCGGCCGTGGCGAGTGCTTCGTCGAGCAGTACCTGGACAAGGCCCGCCACGTCGAGGCGCAGGTCATCGCCGACAAGCACGGCAACGTGGTGGTCGCCGGCACCCGCGACTGCTCGCTGCAGCGCCGCTTCCAGAAGCTCGTCGAGGAAGCCCCCGCCCCGTTCCTGTCCGACGCGGTGCGTGCCGCGATCCACGAATCCGCCAAGCGGATCTGCCGTGAGGCCGGTTACTACGGCGCCGGCACCGTGGAGTACCTGGTGCAGGGCGAGACGGTGTCCTTCCTCGAGGTGAACACCCGCCTGCAGGTCGAGCACCCGGTCACCGAGGAGACCGCGGGTATCGACCTGGTACGCCAGCAGTTCCGCATCGCCGAGGGCCACGAGCTTTCCATCAAGGAAGATCCCACCCCGCGCGGCCACTCCTTCGAGTTCCGCATCAACGGTGAGGACGCCGGCCGCGGCTTCCTGCCCGCCCCCGGCCCGGTCGCGGTGTACCGCGAGCCGTCCGGCCCCGGTGTCCGCGTGGACTCCGGCGTGGTGCAGGGCAGCGTGATCGGCGGCCAGTTCGACTCCATGCTGGCCAAGCTGATCGTCACCGGCGAGAACCGCGACCAGGCGCTGCAGCGTGCGCGTCGCGCGCTGGCCGAGTTCGAGGTCGACGGTCTCGCCACGGTCATCCCGTTCCACCGGGCCATCGTCTCCGATCCCGCCTTCGTGGGTGACGGCGAGAAGTTCGACGTCTACACCAAGTGGATCGAAAACGAGTGGGTCAACTCCGTCGAGCCGTTCACCCCGGGTGCGGTCGCCGCGGACGAGGACGAGGATCTGCCCCGGCAGAAGGTCGTCGTCGAGGTCGGTGGGCGTCGCGTCGAGGTGTCGCTGCCCGGTAACTTCACCGTCGGTGGCGGTGCCGGCGGCAACGGCGCCGGTGCGATCCGCAAGAAGCCCAAGCCGCGCACCCGTGGCGGCGCCGGCGGCGGTGCGGCCTCCGGTGACGCGGTCACCGCGCCCATGCAGGGCACCGTGGTCAAGGTCGCCGTGGAAGAGGGCCAGTCCGTCGAGGCGGGCGATCTCATCGTGGTGCTCGAGGCGATGAAGATGGAGAACCCGGTTAACGCGCACAAGGCGGGTGTGGTCACCGGCCTGTCCGTGGAGGCGGGCGCCGCGATCACGCAGGGCACGGTTCTGGCAGAGATCAAGTAAGTCATACCGACAACCAGCTAGAGCGGGCGTGGACGTCAAGTCCACGCCCGTTCTTGCGTTTGGGTGGGTAGAGGGACGACAAGACCGCCTCCAGGCTCGACGGTATGGTGGTCCGGTGACCAGCTCCAATGTTGCCGAGGTGATCCGGGGGCGTAGTGCCTCGGGTAGTCGTGCGGACGGGAACCGGCTGGTGCTCGTCATCGAGGGTGGGGGTAGTCGCGGGGTTTTCGCCGGTGGGATGGTGTGTGCGCTGGAGGAGCTCGGGCTCGGGGGGATCTTCGACGCGGTGTACGGCACCTCGGCGGGGGCGCTGAACGGGGCGTGGTTCTTGTCGGGTCGGGTGGTACCGGGGATGCGGACCTGGACCGATCCTGCGATCTTGCGGCGCACCGTGGATTCGGCGCGGATGCTGCGGGGGCGGCCCGCGTTCGATCTGAATTGGCTGGTCGATCAGGTCTACGATGGGATCGAGCCGATGGATTTTCCGGCGATCCTGGACAACCCCACTACTTTTCATCCGATCGCCACGGATATCCGCACGGGCCTCGCGGTGGACCTGCAGCCGTTCATAGTGGACAAACTCTCCTTGCAGACTGCGTTGCGCGCCTCCGCCGGGCTGCCGATCCTCGCTGGTCCGCCTGTCCCGCTGGGTGATTCACACTATTTCGATGGTGGTCTCGCCGAGTCGGTGCCGATCCGTATCGCGGTGCGCGACGGGGCGACGCATGCCCTGGTGCTGCGCACCCGCCGGGTTGACGAACCCCGCCCGCCGGTTTCCGTCCTGCACCAGGTTCTCGGCGGTGGCTACCTTCGACTGCGGGCGCCGGGTGCGTACCGCGCCTGGACCACTCGGCCGGACCAGCAGACCGTCGAGGACGAATTTCTCACCGGGCTCGGACCTACGGCGCTGCAGATCCATCCGCCCGCGGGCTCCCCCGACATCGCCAGCGCCTCGCGTGACACCGATCTACTCACCGCCGCGCTGGAAATCGGTCGTCACGCTGTCCTGGATGCCCTGGCCGAAACCGTCCGCGCCGCCTGATAATCGGCTTGATCCGAGCAGTCCGACGTGCACGCCGGACCGGGGCGCCAACTTCGGACCTATAGCCCAGCCGGACTGCGAAGACCTCCGGCACCCAATGCCGTGGCGCGTGTGGCGACCACCGAACACGCCCTGGAATCAGGACTCGTGAAACCGGCCGTCAGGTCAGAGCGACGGAGGCGCCGCCGGAGAACGGGGAGTCGTGCAGGGCGAGGCGACTCGGGGTGGCGCTGTCCGGAATGTCGAAGACCAGTTTGCCGGTGGCCGACTCGCCCGGTTCCAACTTGATGGTGTTGCGGTGCTTGTTGCCGCCCTGCAAGAAGGTGGCGAGCAGGTGCGGGTCGATCTGGTTTCCGTTGTCGTCGAACAGCTTCTGCCCGAACGGGGTGAACCATTTCGCCTCGTCGGAGATATTACGCACGGTCAGGGTGACGATCAGGAACGAACCGGCGGCTCTCTGCGAGCCGACCTTCCGGACCCCGGATTCGATATTGCCGACCGCGAATTCGAACTTCCCGTCGCGCACGGCGGCACCGGCGGGCGCGACCTCCGGTTCCGGTTCCGGCTGCGGCTCGGGTTCGGGGCTCGGCTCCGAGATCGCGGGCGGGTTGCCCACGGTCGAGCCACTGCTGCCGGAACCGCTGTTGGCGATCAGCGCGAAACAGCCTGCGGCGAAGGCGAACGGGGCCACGAAGATGATCACCAGCGCCCAGATCGTCTTGCGGAGAACACCGCGCTTGCGACGTGGGGCAGGGCGCGGAGGCGGAACGGCGGAGCCCGGTCCGCGTGACGGCCACACCTGGCCGCGCTTACGCACCGCCGCAGACCGCACCGGCTCTACCGGCCGGGCCGCTACGGGAACCAAGGCCGCGGGGCGAACTGGCTGCACAGGACCGATCGGCCGCGAAGGACGCACCTCGACACCCCGGCGCCGCAGATACCAGCGTCGCCGCCCACCTCCGGCTTCGAGCGCTGCCAGCTGGACCGGCGCCGCCCCTGCCATCGTCTGAGCGCGGGTCGGCACCAGGTTGCCCACCAACGTCTGAGCTCGAGTCGGCAGCGGGTTGCCCACCGACGTGTGGCCACGTGCCTGGGCACCGGTTGACGTCTGTGCGCGGGTCAGCGCTGGGCCACCAGCCAACGTCTCAGCGCGAGTCGGTGTGTGCGGGCGGGCCGGAGGCTGGGCGGGCGCCTGAGCACGCGCCGACGTCGGGCTCGATGCGGAGGACGTCTGTGCGCGAGTCGGCGACGGGCCACCAGCCAACGTCTCAGCGCGAGTCGGTGTCTGGCGGCGGACGGGAGTCTGGGCGGGCGCTTGAGCGTGCGTCGGCGTCGGGCTCGATGCGGGGGACGTCTGAGTGCGAGTCGGCGACGGGCCACCTGCCGACGTCTGAGCGCGAGTCGGTGTCTGGGCGGGGGCCGGAGGCTGGGCGCGCGTTTGAGCACGCGTCGGCGACGGGCTGGATACGGGGAGGGCCTTGGTCCCCGAGGGGCCGATTGGGGGCGGCGCGGTGGGCGCCGCGATGATCGGCGCTGCGACGGGCCGGATGGGGGTGCGCTGGACGGTTTCGCGCCTGGTCGGGGGAAGTCCGGGTGCTGGAAGCACTTTCGTCGGATGCGGGCTGCTGTCGCGGGCTGGAGTGAGGGCCGCGGCCGCGGCGGTGGCGAATTCGCCGGCGCTGGCGTACCGGTCGGCTGGGTCCTTGGCCATACCGCGGGCGATGACCTGGTCGAGGGCGGCCGGGATGGCCGTGTTGCGGATGGCCGCGCACGGTGGGGCGGCCATCAGGTGGGCGTGCATCTGCTGGGCCGGGTCGGTGTCGCCGAATGGGCGCGCGCCGGTGAGACATTCGTAGAGGACACAGGCCAGGGAGTACACGTCGGCGCGGGCGTCGCAGGAGGTCCCGGTGAAGCGCTCCGGCGCCATGTAGGCCAGGGTGCCGATCGCCATGCCGGTGGCGGTGACGCCGGACGCACCCAGGCTGCGCGCCAGGCCGAAGTCGATGAGGTAGCTGAAACCGTCCGGGCGCACCAGGATGTTGGACGGCTTGATGTCGCGGTGCACCAGCCCTTGACCGTGTGCGGTGTCCAGCGCGGTGGCGACCTGGCCGACGATGTCGACCGCGGTCCGTACCGGGAGTTCACCGCAGGCCAGGCGGGCCGCGAGATCGGTACCGTCGACGTAGGCCATTTCGATGAACAGGCGGCCGTCGATCGCGCCGTGGGCGTGGATCGGGACGATGTGCGGATCACGCAGCGCCGCCGCGAGTTCGGCTTCGCGCTCGAAGCGGACGCGGTAGGTGGCGTCCCTGGCATGCTCCGCGGCAAGAAGTTTCAAGGCGACGTGATGGCCGGTGCTGGTGGCGGCGAGCCAGACCTCGCCCATGCCGCCCTTGCCGAGCAGCCGTTCCAGCCGATATGGGCCGAATCGAACAGCGCCCATCCGCCACACCTCCCCGTGCTCGATGCAGCCGGTCCGACGGCCCGCCCGGCCTTTCTCGGAGCCTAACCCCGGTAGGTCACAAGAAATAGCACGAACACCTGTGAGCTGGCTGACGTGCGCCGAATCGGCAGGGCGGTCTACTTATTCGGTTTGGGCTTCCCGTTCCCGTGCCCGTTCCCGTTGCCATTGCCGTTCCCGTTGCCATGGCCCGGTTTGTCGGGTTTGTCCTCCACGGGTTTGGGGTTGTTCGGCTGCTCGACCGGCGCCAGCGCAGGCGACCAGATCGCGATCTGGCCGCCGATCTGGGTGCAGGACAGGGCGATCCCCTCGGCGGAGGCGCCGTTGCTGTCATACGCGGGATCACAGGGCTGGCCGATGACCGGGACGACCGGCGCGGTCGACCGCGGCAATACGGTCGGCTCCTGGGTCACCGGCACCGGGGCCGCGACCACCGCCGTTGTCGACAGCGCGGAGGTCACCGCCGGCCGCGGCGCGACCGATGGCGAGGAGCCCGCCGGCGCCGGGGCGCGGAGCACCACCTCCGATGTCGCGGGCGCGGCATCGATTTCGGCGGCCCCGTCGGATCGGTTGGCCGACCACAGCACCGCGCCGGCGATCGCCAGCAGCACGGCAGCGGTACCGGCGAGCAACTGTTCCCGGCGATGCGTGACCGACTGGGGTGCCGCTGGCGCCGGCGACGCGGGTTCGGTGGTCGCCGACGACTTCCCCAGAACATGCACATCCGTCTCGGGAGTTAACAGCCCCGGCCAGGCCAGGCGCTCCTCGTCCGGTGCGCCGGTCGCGACGAACGGTGCGACGGCCGCCGCCAGGCGAGCGGTGGTTTCCGGCGTCGTGGCGCCGACCGCCTCCTGCGCCGCCCGCGCCAGTTCCGCCGCACTGGCGAATCTTTCGTCAGGCTCCTTGGCCATTCCGCGGGTGATGACCTCGTCCAGCGCCTCGGGGACGGCGAGGTTGAAATCCGAGGCCCGCGGCGGCGGCATCCGCAGATGCGCATGCAGCTGCTGGGCCGGATCGGTGTCACCGAAAGGTCTTCGCGCGGTCAGACATTCATAGAGCACACAGGCCAGCGCGTAGACATCGCAGCGGGCGTCACCGCCGCCGGTGAACCGTTCCGGGGCGAGGTAGGCCAGCGTGCCGATGACTCGCCCGGTGCCGGTGATGGCGGTCTGGCCCGAGCGATAGGCGGTGCCGAAATCGATGAGGAAGGCGAACCCATCGCCGTCGACCACGATGTTGGACGGTTTGACGTCGCGATGCACCAGCCCGGTGCGATGCGCGGCATCGAGGGCCGCCGCGGTCTGGGTGACGAGGTCGACAGCAACACCCGGGGTCATCGAACCTTCGCAGGCCAGCAGTGTCGCCACATCCGCCCCGACGATCAGCTCCATATCGATGAACAGCCGGTCGTCGAGTTCACCGAACCGGTGGATCGGCACCACATGCGGGTTGCGCAACGCGGCGGCCGCGCGGGCCTCCCGCTCGAACCGCTGCCGATATTTCGCATCGCAGCTCAGTTCCGGCGCCAGAATCTTCAGTGCCACAAGACGTTCGGTCTCGGTGTCATGAGCCAGCCACACCTGCCCGGTGCCGCCCCGCCCCAATGGACGCTGCAGCAGATACGGGCCGAAGGACATGTCCCCCATGACGAACTCCTCGCGCTTACCTCTCACGGAGGAGCTACCCGCTCGCTCGTATTCCAAGCTCGAGACCGGGAATCTACCGACATTCATTCGGTTCTACCCCCGGTTTGGTGGACATAGTCGATCCCCGGGAGCGTTAGCCTTTGTCTATGAGCGAGGTTCCCGAAGTCCGCATCGGCACCGCCGAACGCGAGCAGGCGATGCAGCGGCTGTCCGACCATTTCGCGGCCGGGCGGCTCAGCGTGGCGGAATTCGACGAGCGCAGCGCCGTGGTCGCGGCCGCGCTCACCCGCGGTGACCTGGAACCGGTCTTCGCCGACCTCCCACCCGACCAGGTCAGCCTGGCCAAGACGCCCGCCAAGCAGAAGTCCGGTTTCCTCGACGACTGGCCGGAACGAGTCATGGCCGCCATCCCGATCATCGCCGTCATCCTCTTCTTCGCCACCGGCAGCTGGCTGTGGTTCCTGGCCATCCCGCTCTGTGGCGCCCTACTGATCGGCAAACGACGCAGCGAGGACAACGACTGATGGAACCCATCGAAATCAACGCCGGCAACTGGTATCTCCGCGCCCTGCGCGCCGACGAACGCATCGACGACCGCCCCGCCCTCGCCGCCGGCGGCATCACCGACCCCGACTACGTCACCCGCCGAGCCACCCAGTGGGACAACGAAATCCACTACTCCTGGGCCGTCTGCGAACCCACCACCGCCGAAATGGTCGCCGAAATCGGCGTCACCCCCACCGCCGACGGCGAAGCCGAACTCACCGGCTGGGCCCGCGAAGGCTACGACGCGGCCCTCGAAGCCGGCCTGACCACAGTCCGCCGCTTCGCCGAGGGAGCCTTGGGCTTGCGGATAGCATGAGGTCATGGCGATTCCGCACACCGAGCGGCCCGATCTCCCGGAGTATCTGACCTGGGAGCAGTTGGAGCGGCTTCCGGAGGAGATCGCCGAACAAATCGAACTCTGGGATGGACGTGTGGTGTGGCTCCGGCGCGGCCCCGGTGAGCATCAAACTTTCACTCGCCGACTGACCAACGAGCTCGAGCGGGCTGCGCGGAAGTCGATGGCGACCGAACCGGAACAGTGCTGGAGGGTCAACCTCGAGACGAATGTCTTCATGAGCCCCACCGGAAAGTCGAACTTCCTGACGCCGGACTTCGTCGTCCATCGGTGCCTTGATGGTCCGTACCAGGACCTGCGCGCCTCGGATGTCGTACTGGTCGGAGAAGTCCTGTCCCCCTCCAACACTCAATCCGATCTGGAAGCCAAGAAAGGCCGATACGCGAGCGTCGGGATTCCCTGGTACTGGGAGGTTTCGCTGGATCGCGACAGCAGCGCGATCGCGATGGTCCGGGCTTACGCGCTCGAAGTCGAGCACGGCCGCCTGACCGAGGGGGTTCGCCCGCTACGTCCGGCGAACTATCTCGCAGTGCGCGAGTGGACGCCCGCCGATCCCGGGGGAATCGAATTCGATTTCCCGTTCCCGATCACCATCCCCTGGACCGACCTCGAGTTCTGACCCGATCAGCGCATGACTCCCGTGTGCCCGGTGGAGTAGCGGCCGGGCTGGGGCCAGATGGTGAGGCCGTGGGCGCCGGTGCCGACGGGGATGCGGGCCAGCAGGTTCCAGTTGGCGATGTCGATGGCGTAGACCTCGCCGTGGTGGCGGCCGGAGACCCAGAAGACGTTGCCGTCAGCGGAGATGTTGCCCATGTCGGGGCTGCCGCCGCCGGGGATGAACCATTTGTGGACCAGTTCGTTGCGGGCGAAATCCCAGACGGAGATGCTGCCTTCGTGGCGGTTGGTGATGAGCATCTGCTTGGAATCGCGGGTGACGTAGAGGCCGTGGGCGCCGTGGCCGGTGGGGATGAAGCCCTTGCTCTCGAAGGTCAGGGCATCGAAGGTGTAGAGGCCGTTGGCTGTCATGTCGGCGACGAAGAAGGTCAGGCCGTCCGGGGACAGTTTCACGTCCTGCGGTTTGTCGGAGCGGCTGGGCAGGTCGATGGTCTTGACCACCGCGCGGGCGGCGACGTCCAGAACCAGCATGCGGCCGATGAATTCGCAGCTGGCCAGGGCGAAGCGGCCATCGGCGGTGAAGTCCATGTGATCGACGCCCGCGCAGTCCGGGACTGCGACAGCGTGCTTCTTCTCCCAGGTGCGCGGGTCGTAGAAGTCCAGTGACTTGTCGGCTTCGGCGACGACGAGCGCGTACTGGCCGTCGGGTGTGTAGTACATGTTGTAGGGGTCGCGGACCGGGAACGGCTCGCCCGGCTTGCCGGTGCGCGGGTCGATCGGGAGCAGGCTGCCGCTGCCGAGGGGCAGGTCGTTGGTGACGTAGAGCGTCTGCATGTCGTAGGAGGGCACGACGTGCTGGGGTTCGTCGCCGCCCGCGGAGAAGGTGTCGATCACCTGGAAGGTCGCCGGGTCGATCACCGACACCGTGTCCGATTCGCTATTGGGCACATAGACCAGCGTCCGGTGGTCCGCCACCGACGGATGCAGCTCACGGTTGGCGGCGTACACGTCGGTCGGTGACAGCGGCGGCGGCATGCCCGGCAACAGATTGGCGATGTGCGCGGGCGGTGCAGCGCTGCTAGCAACCGTCGAGCGCGTGGCATCGGCGGCCGAGCCCGAGGCACCGGCGCACCCGCTCGCGACAACCAGCGCGACTACCGGGCAGAGGATCATAGCTGCACTACGTCGGTTCACGCGCGGCACCGGACGTGGGTGCGGTAAGGACGGGACGCCATGGGTGCGAAGCGTAATGGCGGAGTCCAGATTTCAGACTCCGCCATTCCGGGCAAATATCAAGCAATTGGCCTTAGATCGCGGACAACACCCGATCCAACGCGTCCACCGCGGCGTCCAGTTCGGCGACACTCACGGTGAGCGGCGGCCGGAACCGAACACCACGCTCGCCCGTACCGAGGATCAGCAGATGCTCGCGTTCGCGCAGCGCGGTCAGGAGTTCGTCGCGCAATTCCGCCGACACCAGCGTGATCGCGCACATCAGCCCGCGCCCGCGCGGTTCACTGACCCGCGGATGTGCCGCCGCCAGCTCCTCCAGCCGGCGCAGCAGGTGCGCGCCGAGCTCTCGCGACCGCTCGATCAGCCGATCCTGTTCCAGCACTTCGAGAATGCGGCGGGTGCGCACCATATCGGTGAGGTTGCCGCCCCAGGTGGAGTTGAGCCGGGAACTGACCGCGAACACGTTGTCGGCCACCTCGTCGACGCGACCACCGGCCATGACGCCGCACACCTGGGTCTTCTTGCCGAACGCGATGACATCCGGTTCCAGCCCCAATTGCTGGTAGGCCCAGGTGGTTCCGGTCATCCCGACCCCGGTCTGCACCTCGTCGAGAATGAACAGCGCGTCGTTCTCGTGACACAGCTCCTGCATCGCGCGCAGGAATTCCGGCCGCATGTGCCGATCGCCACCCTCGCCCTGGATCGGCTCGGCGATGAAACAGGCTATGTCGTGCGGGTTTTCGGCGAACGCCCGCCGTGCCTGCTCCAGCGCCTGCGTTTCGGCCAGTTCGACCTCGCGACCGGCGGTCAGGTACGGGGTGTCGATGCGCGGCCAGTCGAACTTCGGGAATCGTGCTGTCTTCACCGGGTCGGTGTTGGTCAGCGACATGGTGTAGCCGGTGCGCCCATGGAACGCGCCTGTCAGATGCAGCACCTTGGTGCCGAGTTCCGCTGAGCGGCCATGGCTTTCGTTGTGCCGGCTCTTCCAGTCGAAGGCGATCTTGAGCGCGTTCTCCACCGCCAGTCCGCCGCCGTCGATGAAGAACAGGTGCGGCAGCCGCGGATCACCCAGCACGCGCGCGAAAGTGTCCACGAAGCGGGCCATTTCGACGGTGTAGATGTCGGAGTTGCTCGGTTTGTTCAGCGCGGCGGTGGTCAGTTCGGCGCGGAACTCGGCATCGTCGGCCAGGGCCGGATGGTTCATGCCGAGCGCGTTCGAGGCGAAGAAGCCGAACATGTCCAGATAGGTGGTGCCGTCACGTTCGTCGACCAGGCGGCAGCCGCGCGAATTCGCCAGATCGAGCACCAGGTCGAAGCCGTCGGCGAGGATATGCGCCGACAAGATCTCATGTACCCGGGTAGCGGGGGTGACCGCACCTCGGGTTTGCTCCAGTTCGAGGGTCACACCGGTAGGGTACGTAAAAAATCCGTCAGGATCTACAACATTTCGGATTAATTACCGTAAACCGCTACCTGTCGTAGAATGTCTGCAGAATGATGGTGCTTCGAGTTCTGACGTTGGCGGTCGCCCTGATCTCCTGCAGCAGCTGCTCCAAGTGCCGCGGTGAGGCCACCCGCACCAGCAACACGTAGCTCTCGTCGCCCGCGACGGAGTGGCAAGCCTCGATCCCCGGGATATGTTGCAGGACGGCAGGCGCGTCATCGGGCTGCGACGGGTCGAGAGGAGTGATCGCCACAAATGCCGAGAGCAACTGGCCCAGTGCTTCCGGATCGACGTGCGCGCTGTAACCGCGAATCACTCCGCGCGCCTCCAGCCGTCGCACCCGCGACTGCACCGCGGACACCGACAGACTGGCCTTCTCGGCCAGGTTCGACAGAGTGGCCCGGCCATCGGCCATCAGTTCACGAATCAGCAGTCGATCAGTGTCATCGAGTACGGGTCTTGCCGGTGTATCCGCCATCAGGGAAGGCTAACCCGGCGGACGCGACTCGGGGCACGAAAAGGCGACTGCGCGACAGAAGGCTACAGCGGAGCAAACGATGACAAACACCATCGGTGACCAGCTCACCAAGGAACTGACCGAGCGCGCGGCGACGCTGCTGCGTGGATTCGGTGCCGAAATCCCCTCCCCCGGAGAGTTGTCCGCGCGCACGCCGATCACCGGCGGCACGCTACTGACCTTGCCAGCCGACTCCACGGCTGCCGTCGACAACGCAATCAGCCGCGCCGCCAACGCTTTTCAGTCCTGGCGCACAGTGCCTGCGCCCGCGCGGGCGGCCCTGGTGCGCCGGCTCGCCGAGCTCCTGAGCGAGCACAAGACCGAACTCGGGGACCTGGTCACGCTGGAGGCGGGCAAGATCGGGCCCGAAGCCGTCGGTGAAGTGCAGGAAATGATCGACATCTGCGAGTTCGCCATCGGTTTGTCGCGTCAGCTCTACGGCTACACGATGCCCTCGGAGCGCCCGGGCCACCGGCTGATGGAAACCTGGCATCCGCTCGGCGTGGTCGGCGTGATCTCGGCATTCAACTTCCCGGTCGCGGTATGGGCCTGGAACACCGCATTGGCGCTGGTCTGTGGCGATACCGTGGTCTGGAAGCCCTCGGAGACGACCCCGCTCACCGCGCTCGCCTGTCACACCCTGCTGCGCCGGGCCGCCGCCGATGTCGGCGTGGATCCCGAAGTGCACCAACTGATTCAGGGCGGCGCCGAGGTGGGCGCCCGGCTGGTCGACGACGAGCGGGTAGCGCTGGTGAGCGCGACCGGCTCGGTACGCATGGGCAAGATCGTGGCCCCGCGGGTGGCGGCGCGCTTCGGACGGTGCCTACTCGAGCTCGGTGGCAACAATGCGGCGATCGTCACGCCCTCGGCCGATCTGGAGCTCGCGGCGCGCGGCATCGTGTTCTCCGCGGCGGGCACGGCCGGGCAGCGGTGCACCACGCTGCGGCGCCTGATCGTGCACGCCGATGTGGCGGGCCCGCTGCTGGACCGCATCGCGAAGGCGTATGACCAACTGCGCGTGGGCAATCCACTCGACGACGGCGTACTCGTCGGGCCGCTGATCAACCAGCAGTCCTACGACGGCATGCGTGCCGCGCTGGACCGCGCCCTGGCCGACGGCGGCGAATTGATCTGCGGCGGTACACGAGTCGACGACTTCGGCGAGGACGCGTTCTACGTGCGCCCGGCCGTCGTCCGCATGCCCGCGCAGACCGCGGTCGTCCGCGAGGAGACCTTCGCCCCCATCCTCTACGTCCTCACCTACCAGGACCTCGACCACGCCATCGAGCTACACAACGGTGTGCCGCAAGGCCTTTCGTCCTCCATCTTCACCGCCGACCAACGCGAGGCGGAACGCTTCCTGGCCGCGGACGGTTCGGACTGCGGCATCGCCAACGTCAATATCGGCACCTCGGGCGCGGAGATCGGCGGCGCCTTCGGCGGCGAGAAGCAAACCGGCGGCGGCCGCGAATCCGGCTCGGACTCCTGGAAGGCCTACATGCGCCGAGCCACCAACACGATCAACTACTCCGCCGATCTCCCCCTGGCCCAAGGCATCCAGTTCGGCTGAAACCCCTCCCGACCAGGCGATTAGGCACTCCCCCCACCCCCTGTGTAAGGTTGTGAATACCCAACGCGGGGTGGAGCAGCTCGGTAGCTCGCTGGGCTCATAACCCAGAGGTCGCAGGTTCAAATCCTGTCCCCGCTACTACGAAAAAGGCCCGGAACCATTGGTTCCGGGCCTTTTTCATTCCGTCGATCAGCGGGCCGCGGTGACCAGTTCGGCACAGCGTTCGCCGACGAGCATTACGGTGATGTTCGGGTTCACTGTGGTGTGGGCGGGGAAGACCGATGCGTCGGCGACGCGTAGGGCGGTGATGCCCTTTACGCGCAGTTCCGGGTCCAGGGGGCTCATCGGGTCGTCGGGTGCGCCCATTCGGACCGTTCCGACCGGGTGGTAGACGGTGTTGTGGGTGCGGCGGATGTAGTCGGCGAGTTCGAGGTCGGTTTGGGCATTCGGGCCCGGGTACAGTTCGCGGGCTACCCAAGCGGACAATGGTGCGGCTGAGGCTATTTCGCGGGCCTTGCGGAGTCCGGCGATCATTACGCGGAGGTCGTGGCCCTCGGGGTCGGTGAAGTAGCGGGGGTCGACACGGGGCTTGTCGCGGAAGTCGCGGGAGCGCAGCCGGACGGTGCCGCGGGAACGGGCCTGGGTGACATTCGGGGTGAGACAGAAGGTGTTCTCCGAGGTCGGGTAGCCCTGGCGCAGCGTGTGCATGTCGAAGGGCACGCTGCCGTAGTGCATCATCAGGTCCGGCCGGTCGAGGCCGTCGACGGTCGTGGTGAAGATTCCGGCCTCCCACCATTGCGTCGAGGTGCGCACCATCGGCCGGGTCGTCTCGAAACCGATGAGGCCCTCCGGATGGTCCTGTAGGTGCGCGCCGACGCCGGGTGAGTCGGCGAGCACGTCGATTCCGTTCTCGCGCAGGTGTTCCGCCGGTCCGATGCCCGAAAGCATGAGCAGCTTCGGTGAGTCGATGGCGCCGGCGGAGACGATGACCTCGCGGCCGGCCGAGATGCGGGTGGTGCGGCCGAAGGCGTTGTCGGTGATGTCGACGCCGACGGCGCGGCCGTTCTCGATGACGATCCGCTTGGCCCAGGAGCCGGTTCGGATCGTGAGGTTCGGCCGGTCCAGAATCGGGTGCAGGTAGCTCACCGAGGAGGAGGCGCGGGTGCCGTCGGCGCGCCGGTTGATCTGGAAGAAGTTGGCGCCGTTGACAACTGTTTGCCCCGAATTGAACTCGACTCGTGGAATACCAACGGCCGCACAGGCATCCAGCAGGGCGACGCCGCACGGGTCGTCCGGCGGCACCGTCATGATGTGGACGGGTCCGCTGCGGCCGTGGTGATCCCCGGGGGCGTCGTTGGTTTCGATCCGGGGGTACAGCCGATACACCGAGTCCGAACCCCAACCGGTGCAGCCGTGGTCGCGCTCCCAGGAGTCCAGGTCCTCGCGCGGCGCCCAGAACGCGATGCAGCTGTTGTGCGAGGAGCAGCCGCCGAGCACCTTCGCGCGGGCGTGCCGCATGAAGGAGTTGCCGTTCTCCTGCGGTTCGATGGGATAGTCCCAGTCGTAACCCGATTCGAGCAGCTCCATCCAGCGGTCCAGCCGCAGGATGGCGTCATCGCCGACATCGGACGGTCCGGCCTCGAGCAGGCAGACCGTCACCGACGGGTCCTCCGACAACCGCGCCGCGACAGCCGCGCCCGCGGAACCGCCGCCCACGACCACATAGTCGTACTCGTTCACTTCCGCTCCCCTCGCTCGGCGAACCAGCCGGTCACGCCCGGCCGGAGGTTCTCGTAGACGTGCTTGGCCTCGCGGTACTCGTGCAGCCCGGACGGACCGAGTTCGCGCCCGACGCCGGAGTGGCCGAATCCGCCCCATTCGGCCTGCGGCAGATAGGGCCCGAAATCGTTGACCCACACCGTGCCGTGCCGCAGCTTGGCGGCAACGCGGCGGGCGCGGGCGGCGTCGCCGGACCACACCCCACCGGCGAGGCCGTACTCGGTGTCGTTGGCGATGGCGACGGCCTCGTCCTCGGTCGTGAACGTCTCGACGGTGACGGTCGGCCCGAACGCCTCGTCGTGCACGCACGCCATATCCCTTGTGGCGCCGTCGATCACGGTCGGCGGGTAGAACCAGCCGTCGTCGAGGCTGCCGGAACCCTGGTCCCCCGTGGCGAAGGCGCCGCCGGTGCGGATGACGGCGCCCTCGGCGCGCGCCTGCTCGACGTAGGCGTGCACCTTGTCCCGGTGGGCGGCGGAGATGAGCGGACCGGTCTCGGTGCCCGCGGCGAACGGCAGCCCGAGCCGGATCTGCTCGGCCCGCCGCACCAGCTCGTCGACGAAACGGTCGTGCACCGAGGCTTCGATGACGAGTCGCGCACCGGCCGAGCACACCTGGCCGGAGTGCAGGAACGCCGCGTTCAGGGCATTATCGACCGCGGCAGCCAGCCGTTCGCCGGTGTCGCAGGCATCGGCGAAGATGACATTGGGGTTCTTGCCGCCGAGCTCGAGGGCCACCTTCTTGACGGTCGCCGCCGCCTCGCGGGCAATGACTTTGCCGGTGGCCAGGCCGCCGGTGAAGGAGACGAGGTCGACGTCCGGATGCGCCGACAGCGGAGCGCCGGCGGTGGCGCCCGCGCCGAGCACCAGGTTGGCCACGCCCGGCGCCACGCCGAGGTCGTCCAGTACCGACAGCAGCAGGATCGCGGTGTGAGGTGTCAGCTCCGCCGGTTTGAGCACGAACGTATTACCCGCCGCCAGCGCCGGCGCGATCTTCCAAGCCGCCTGCAGCAGTGGGTAATTCCACGGCGTGATGAGCCCGCACACCCCGACCGGCTCGTACACGATCCGGGAGTCGATGTCCGGTGAGCCGGCGTCGACGACGCGGCCGCCGTCCTCGGCCGCCAGCTTGCCGAAATACCGGAAGCAGTTCGCGATGTCGGACATGTCGATGTCCGACTCATAGGGCCGCTTTCCGGTGTCGAGGGTCTCGGCGCGGACGAACTCGTCGCGGCGCGCCTCGATCCCGTCGGCGACCCGCAGCAGCAGGTCGCCGCGCTCCGCCGCCGAAGTTTGCCGCCAGGAGCCGCTGTCGAAGGCCCGGCGGGCGGCGGCGATGGCCGCCTCGGTGTCGGCGGTCCCCGCCTCGGCGACCACCCCAACAACGGAATTATCTGCTGGGCAGCGGATTTCGCGGGTCTCACCGGATAGGGCGGCGCGCCAAGCGCCGTCGATGTACAAAGTCTCACTCATGCCTGGATGTCCCTTCAGAATTGCCGTCGGCGCTCGGTTTCGACTCGTGGTGTTCGGTCGCCGAGCGGCGCAGGTGCAGATATCCGAGATGGCGTTCGTATTGGTCGAGGATGTCGCCGATGACCTGCTCGCGGCTGTAGCCATTGAGCGAATAGCCCTGCGAACCCTCCGTCAGATACACCTCGCAGCGGAAGTAGCGGTCGGCGGAGCGTTGCGACAGCACCGCGTAGGTCGGTGTCGGCGCCGAGACCGGCCAAACGCAGTACTCGAACCCGGGCTCGGTCGCCTGGTCGACGAGCAGCCGTGGCGACGGTATGTCCTCGTGGCGGGCGGACTCGTCGACGGTCGCGTTGACACCCGCGCGCGCGAACTCCGCGGCGACCTCGTGCATGGCCGGAACGACGGTGTTCGCGACGAACTTTCGCGTCGACACCGCTCCCGGGTACTGGATGGTGGCGAGCAATCGGCGGCGCCAACTGCCCAGCTCCGACGGCCCGCGCCCGACCGCGATCGCCTTCGGCAGCGTCGTGCGATAGCTGTCGAGCTTGAAGGACTCGTTGCGCACCGCCCGCAGCAGCGCGATACCGATCAGGGCGAGGATGAACGAGAACGGCAGCCCCATGATGATGGTGGCGTTCTGCAGGGTCTTGATCGACCCGCTCGCCCCGGCGAACAGCATCGACAGTGTCAGCAGGCCGATCGCCGCCGACCAGAAGATGCGCACGCCGCGTGTGCAGTCGGCCATCGGGTCGGCCAGCTTCGAGGTGAAGTTACCCATGACCAGCGAACCCGAGTCGGCGCTCGTGACGTAGAACAGCAGGCCGGTGAAGGTCGCGATACCGAGCAGCAGCGTCGCGCCCGGGTACTGCTCGAGCAGCGAATAGAACCCGACCTCGGCCTGCGCGGCCGTGGTTTCGGCAAATGCGGTGTCGTCCCGGGCGAGTTCCAGCGCGCTGTTGCCGAAGACCGAGATCCACACCACGACGAAACTGAACGGCACGACGAGCACGCCGAAGATGAACTGCCGCAGGGTACGGCCGCGGGAGATGCGCGCGAGGAACAACCCGACGAACGGCGCCCACGCCACCCACCACGCCCAGAAGAACAGTGTCCAGGAGTCCATCCACGTGCTCGGTGCGTTGGCGGTCTCCGGATTGCGGTCCCACGCGAAGGTGTCCAGCGTCCGGTCGAAGAACGTCGAGAGGTAGTCACCGATGTTCTGGGTGAGCCCGTTGAGCAGGAAATCCGTGTGCCCTGTCACCAGGATGTAGACCAGCAGGACGATCGCCATGATCACGTTCAACTCCGACAGGAGCCGAATACCCTTGTCGACGCCCGTTGTCGCCGAGATCGTCGTGATGGCGACCGACAGTGCGATCAGGCCTATCTGCGCGGCCTTGCCCTGGGGGACCCCGAACATCTCGTGCAGGCCGTAGTTGAGCTGCACGATGCCGATGCCGAGCGAGGTCGCGATGCCGAAGATGGTGCCGAGCACCGCGGCGATGTCGATGGCATCGCCCCAGCGTCCTTCCACCCGCTTGCCGAAGATCGGGTAGAGCGCCGCGCGGATGGTGAGCGGCAGATTGTGCCGGAAGGCGAAGTAGGCCAGCGCCCCGCCCATCAGCGCGTACATCGCCCAGCCGGTGATGCCGTAGTGGAAGATCGTCCAGGTCGTGGCCTCGCGGGCCGTCGCGTTGGTCCCGGCCGGCCCGGTGGGCGGGTGCAGGTAGTTGTAGACGGGTTCGGCGACCGAGAAGAACATCAGGTCGATGCCGATACCGGCGGCGAAAAGCATTGCCGTCCACGAGAAGAGGCTGTATTCGGGGCGGGATTCGTCCGGGCCCAGCCGGTAGCTCCCGTATTTGCTGGCACCGAGGAATACGACGAGACCGACGAGGACGGTGCCGAGAATGAAGTACCACCAGCCGAACCAGGTGGAGATGAAGGTTTTGACCTCACCGACCACCGACTCGGCGCTGGTGGGCGAGGCAAGCGCCCAGATCGCGAAGGCCAGCACGATTCCGGCGGAGGCGAGGAACACCGGTTTGTTGACCGACCCGCGGCTCGCCTCGGGGTGCGACGTGCCGACGGTTTCCCCTGGTCCGCCGCTGTCGGCGGACCCGGTTCCTGATGGCCTGACTCCGGTCGGCTCATTCATTCGACGAACGATAACCCGCTGAACAATGTTTGCGGCCCGTTAGCCCAGTGCCGGGCGTGTGTCGCTCGGCCGCTTCGGGTCCGGACGAATTTCGCCGAGTTAGTAGCGCAAGTGAACTTACTTGCCTACGCTCATCGCATGACGGAGTGGCAGCCAACGGCGTGCATCCTGTGTGAGTGCAACTGCGGCATTCAGGTGCTGCTCGGGGCAGATGGGCGCTCCTTCGAGAAAATTCGCGGCGACAAGCTGCATCCGGCGTCCGCGGGTTACACCTGCAACAAGGCGCTGCGGCTCGATCACTATCAGAACGGGCGCACCGGGCGGGTGACCACGCCGCTGCGCCGCCGGGCCGATGGCGAGTTCGAGGAAATCGATTGGGAGACAGCGATCTCCGAGATCACCGCGCGGATGCAGGAGATCGGGCTGCGCTACGGCGGTGAATCGATCTTCTATTACGGCGGTGGCGGGCAGGGGAATCACCTGGGTGGCGCGTACGCACCGGCGACGATGGCGGCCTTCGGGATGCGGTATCGGTCCAGCGCGCTGGCGCAGGAGAAGACCGGTGACTTCTGGGTCGGGGCGCGGATGGCGGGGCACCCGATCCGGGCCGATGTCGAGCATGCCGAGGTGGCGTTCTTCATCGGCAAGAATCCCTATCAGTCGCACGGGTTTCCGCGGGCGCGAACGGTGTTGAAGGAGATCGCCCGCGATCCCGGACGGTCGATGATCGTGCTGGATCCGGTGCGCACCGAGACCGCGGAACTCGCCGACTTCCACCTGCAACTGCGGCCCGGGACCGACGTGTACCTGCTGTCGGCGATGGCCGCGATCCTGGTGCGCGACAACCTGATCGACGAACCGTGGCTGGCCGAACACGCCGACGGCGTCGCGGCGGTGCTCGCGGTCCTACGAGCGGTGCCGATCGAAAAGTACTGCGCCATCGCCGATGTCGACCTGGACCTGGTGACACGAGCGACCCGGCGGCTGGCCGAGGCGGCGTCCGTGGCGGCGCTCGAGGATCTCGGCGTGCAGATGAACCGGTACTCCACGGTGGTCAGCTACGTCGAGAAGCTGGTCTGGCTGCTGACCGGGAACCTGGGCAAACCCGGTACCCAGTACGCGTTCACCGGGTTGGCCGCGCTCGGCCACGATCGCGGGCATCCCGCGGGCGAAGGGCCGCGCAGTCCGGTCGCGGGCGCGCCGATCATCAGCGGTCTGGTGCCGTGCAACGTGATCACCGAGGAGATCCTCACCGATCACCCCGCCCGCTATCGGGCGATGTTCATCGAAAGCAGCAATCCCGTGCATTCCCTGGCGGATTCGGCGCGGATGCGCGCGGCACTGGAAGCGCTGGAACTGGTGGTGGTCGTCGACGTGGCGATGACCGAAACGGCGCGCCTGGCCGACTACGTGCTGCCGGTGCCCACCCAGTTCGAGAAGTACGAGGCCACCTTCTTCAATTTCGACTTCCCGCGCAACATCTTCCATCTGCGGCATCCGGTGCTGCCCGCACCGGCGGGCGTGCTCGCCGAACCGGAAATCCACGCCCGCCTGGTCGAGGCCGCCGGCGTGCTCACCGAGGCCGACTACGTGCCGCTGCGGGCCGCGCTCGCCCAGGGCCGGGAGGCCTTCGCCATGGCTTTCCTCGGCATCCTCGCCGACCCGAGCAAGTCGAAACTCGTTCCGGTGCTGCTGTATCGGACGCTGGGACCGACCCTGCCGGACGGCGCCGCGGCGGCCGCACTGCTGTGGGCGGCGGCCTACAACTGCGTGCGCAAGTTCCCGGACAGTGTCGAACGAGCCGGGTACGGCACCGGATTGGCGGCCGGTGAGCGCCTTTTCGACGCCATCCTGGCCGGTAAGCACGGCATCGTGATCACCGAGGACGACTACGAGGTGACCTGGAGCAGGTTGCGCGGCAACAAGATCCAGCTCCATCTCGAGGACCTGCTGCAGGTCGTGGCGACCCTGCCCGAGCCGTCCGACGAGCCCGGTGAGTGGCCGTTCGTACTCTCGGCGGGCGAACGCCGCGCGTTCACGGCCAACACCATCGTCCGCGATCCGGCTTGGCGGAAGCGGGACAGCGCCGGGACACTGCGCATGAGTAGTTCCGACGCCGAGCGTCTGGGCTTGGATCCGGGTGACCTGGTCCGCGTCACCACCCGCCGCGGCAGCACCGAGGTCCCGGTGGAACCCACCGACCGTATGCGCCCGGGGCACCTGTCGCTGCCGAACGGTTTCGGCCTCTCGGTCACCGACCCCGACGGCGTCACCGTCACCACCGGTGTCGCCCCCAATGAACTGACCGAATTCGACTCCCGCGACGAATGGGTCGGCACCCCGTGGCACAAGTACGTGCCCGCCCGCCTGGATACCGTTGGCGCATGAAACGCACGACTTTCGCCGACTGGCCGTGCACCGTGGCCCGCACGGTCGATCTCATCGGCGATTGGTGGACACCGCTGGTGCTGCGGGAGGCCTTTTACGGAGCGCGCCGCTTCGAGGAGTTCGAGCGCGTGCTCGGCCTCAGCCGGAATGTGCTGACCCAGCGCCTGACCCGCCTCACCGAGGAGGGTCTGCTGGAACGGGTCCGGTACCAGGACCGTCCGCCGCGCCACGAGTACCGCTTGACCGACAAGGGCCGTGACTTCTTCCCGGTCATCGCCGCCATGATGCGCTGGGGTGACCGCTGGCTGGCTCCGGACGGTCCCCCGATCGTGCTGCACCACGACACCTGCGATCACGACACCCACGCCGAGGTGGTCTGCGCCCACTGCCGTGAGCCGTTGCGTCATCCGGAGATGTCGGCCCGGCTGGGTCCCGGCTTTCCGGACCGGCTGCATGAACGCGCGCTCGCCCTCGGTCGATTCGACGACCCGGCCGCACCGCGTGACCTCGAATGAGGCTTGCCGCACTGGGGCCAGCCCAGTGCGGAAGATGTTGCAGCTGTGAACTTTCAATGATTAAGTTTGCTGGAACCACTGGTTAGTGGGCGCGTATGCCCGGGAGTAGGCAAGACATTCGGTGATCGGCAGTAGATTCCCCCGCATATCCCCGGCGCACCTCAGCCGGACCGTTGGCGTCCGTACCCGGCTGCTCGCGATCGTGCTGATTCCGAGCATCGCGCTGCTGGCCACCGGTATCGGCGGCGCCGTCTACCTGGTGCGCGACGGCCAGAAGGCGAACGACTGGGCTGAGCTGGCGGACGCGACGGGCAAGCCGGTGGCCCTGATGGTGCAGGCCTTTCAGGAAGAGCGCCGAATCTCGTTGCTGCACCTGGCCGGTGACGGCACCGCGGTGGCGCATCTGCCGGCCGCCCGCAAGCAGTCCGACGTGGCGCTGGCGGCGGTGCACGAGGGCGCGGTCGCGGCACGCAAACTGCGCCCCGACACCAAGGACGAGCTCGACGACTACCGCAAGCTCTTCGACAAACTGACACAGCTACGCGGCGGCATCGACGCCCGGATGGTCCCCACCGCCCTGGCCTTCGATGCCTTCAACAAGGTCATCGACACCGTTTCGCTGGTGGTACTGCTCGCCGCGGACATCGCGCCCGACGCGAAAGTCGCGGTGGAACTCTACAAATCGACGCACTTGCTGCGGGCCGCGGAATCGCTCTCCCGCATCACCAGCCTCGGTTCGGTGGCGCTGCTCACCGAACAGCTGCCCGCCGCCCAGATCCCCGAGCTGGCCCGCTACATCGGCGACGCCCGCGGCGAGGTCTCCTACCTCAGCTCGGTCCTAACCGGCGCGCGGCAGGAGGAGCTGAAGCAGCTCGTCGCCAGCACCGAATGGCAGCGCAACGTCGCGATGGAGAACGCGCTCGTGCAGCGCGGCCCGGTGGCGCCCAAGAGCAATACCACCACGCGCACCAGCAGAACCGAGCCCGCGGCACTTCCCATGGACGTCACCGAATGGCAGCAGGTGGCGGGCCATGTCCGCGGCGGACTGCTCAAGGTGTGGGTCGACCAGACGACCGACGCCCAGACCGCCGCGCAAGAGCTCGGCGCCCGACTCGCCAAGCGATCCATGCTCGGTGGGGCCGCGGTGCTCGCTGTCACCCTGATCGCATTCCTCGCGGCCTTGCTGCTGGCCAATCGATTCGTCGGCCGGATGAAACGACTACGCCGCGACACCCTGGAACTGGCCGACGAGCGACTACCGGAGACCATCCGCCAGCTCAGCAGCGGTCAAGAGCTCGACGCGGTCGACGAGCTCGCGAAACTGGATTACGGCGCCGACGAAATCGGCCAGGTCGCCGATGCTTTCAACCGTGCGCATCACGCCGCCGTCTCGGCCGCGGTCGCCGAATCGAAGACCCGCGCGGGCGTGAACGCGGTGTTCCTCAATATCGCGCATCGCAGCCAGGTGGTCGTGCATCGCCAGCTGGTGCTGCTCGACAAGGCCGAGCGGGAGGAAGAGGACCCGCAGCGCCTGGATCTGCTGTTCCAGCTCGATCACCTCGCCACCCGGTCCCGGCGCAACGCCGAAAACCTGATCATCCTCGGCGGCGAACAGCCCGGCCGGAAATGGCGCAACCCGGTGCCGCTGGTCGACGTGATCCGCGGCGCGGTCGCCGAAAGCTTGGACTACACCCGGATCGATATCGGTCAGCTGCCGCAGACCCAGATCACCGGCAGCGCCGTGGCCGACATGATCCATCTGCTCGCCGAGCTGGCCGACAACGCCACCGCCTACTCGCCGCCGGAAGCCAAGGTGGAGATCACCGGCAATCTGGTCGGCAAGGGCGTCGCGGTCGAGATCTCCGATCAGGGTCTGGGCATGTCCGTCGAGGAGTTCGGCGAACGCAACACGCTGCTGGCCAACCCGCCGGACTTCAGCGTCGCGGCGCTGTCCAGCGATGCCCGTCTCGGCCTGTTCGTGGTCGCGAAACTCGCTTCACGGCACGGTATTTCGGTGCGGTTGGCGGAATCCGACTACGGCGGCGTGAAAGCGATCGTGCTGATCCCGGTGGCACTGACCACCAGTGAGCTGGAGCCAGGTCCGAGCGCGAGCCGTCCGGCGTTGACCGGCGGCGCCGAGTACGCGCTCACCGGCCAGGTCGCCGCCGTCGGGAAGTCCGGCAGCTTCGACGCGTTCGGTACGGGTGGAGTGATCGGCGGGGCCGAGCTCCCGGCCCGGACCAGCGGGCTCGTCCGCTCGGAGGCCTACGGCCAGAGCGCAGCGAGCTCCGGCGAAGGTCCGGGCACGGGGCAGCTCCCGAGCTTCGGCCCGCGCGAGTCCGCCGGTCTCGACCTGCCCGCGATCTCGAATCCGGCGGAAACCACTGGGCGCCACCAAAAGCCGGATCTGCCGCGGCGGCGCCGCACCACCGCCGGCCCCGCCGAATCCACTCCGGCCCTGCCCGAGCCCCCGCCGACGCCGCGCCAGCGCTCGGCCGAGGAAGCGCGAAACCTGATGTCGGCCATCGAGAACGGCACCAAGCAGGGTCGCTTGAACCGGGTCGATTCCGACCAGACTCCCAGCAATCCCGATCTCCACGAAGGGCGGTGGTGACGATTTCCGTGTCACGTAATCTCGACTGGCTGCTCGACGATCTCTTACAGCGGCTGCCCGATGTCCGCGACGCCGTTGTGCTGTCCACCGACGGGCTGCTGCTCGGCAAGAGCAGCCCGATGGACCGTTCGGATGCCGAGCGCTTCTGCGCGATGGCGTCCACGCTGCACGGCGTGGCCCGCAGTGCCGGAACGCATTTCGACGCGGGCGGCGTCTGCCAGACCGTGGTGGAGCTGGACCGGGCCGTGCTGTTCATCACCGCCGCGGGCGCCAACGCCTGCCTTGCGGTGCTGACCTCGGAGACAGCGAATCTCGGTATGGTTGCTTACGAGATGAACCAGACCGTGCAGCGGGTCGGCAGCCACCTCTCGGTGGACCCCAGACCCCAAGCTCTCGATCAAGTGGGTTAGAGGCAGTCATGAACAGTCCGCGTGAGTCCTGGTACGACGACGAAGCCGGGCCCGTCGTCCGGCTGTTCGCGGTCACCCGCGGTCGCTCGGACACCCGCCGGACCGACATCGACATGCTCACGCTGGTGGTCACCTCGCCGTATGGCGCCCTGCGCCGCCACGAACCCGAGTACGCCGCGATCGTGCGCCTGGCTCAGACGCCGCAGTCGGTGGCCGAGCTCGCCGCGCAACTGCGCTTGCCGATAACGACCACCAAGATCCTGGTGGGAGACCTGATCGGGGACGGCGTGCTGGACTTCCGGGCACCGGTCGCCACGGCCGAGAACGGCGCGGGCACAAGCGATGTCACCATGCTGCGGGCCCTACTGGAGGGCATCCGAGCGCTGTAACCAGCTTCGAAGTTTCTCAACATTCTCCAAAGTTTTCGATTGGGCCGCCGCGCCCAGAAGTAGGCAAGTACATCGGTGATCGGCAGTAAATTTCCCCGCATTCGCGCTCCGCGCACAGTCGGTGTCCGCACCCGATTGCTCGCCATCGTGCTGATCCCGAGCCTGGCGCTGCTGGCCACCGGCATCGGCGGCGCCACCTACCTGGTCCAGGACGGCCGCAAGGCCAACCGTTTCGCCGAATTGGCGAGCGGCACAACGGCTCCGGCGATCATGATGGTCGAGGCGTTCCAGGAGGAACGCCGGATCTCGCTGCTGCACTTGGCCGGTGACAACAGCGCGGCGCCGCTTTTGCCCGCCGCCCGCAAGCAATCCGACCTGGCGCTGGCCGCGGTCGCGGCCCAGGGCGAAGCGGTCTCCGAGCTGCGACCCGACCTGGCCAGCAATATCGACGGCTACAACGAGCTGTACAAACAACTTCCGGGGCTGCGCGGCGGCATCGATGTCCGCGCGCTCCCGGCGCCACAGGTCTTCGCCGTGTACAGCCAGATCATTCAGGTCATCACGCTCGCTTCGCTGCTCGCGGCCGAAGTCGCCCCGGACGCCGGGGTCGCGGTGGAGCTCTACAAGGCGGTGCACGCCCTGCGCGCCGCCGAGGCGGTCTCCCGGACCAGCAGCCTGGGCTCGGTCGCGATCCTCACCGAAGAGCTGGCACCGGAAACACTGGCCGAGCTGAGCGGCTACATCGGCGACGGTCGCGGCGAAATCGCCTATGTCGGCTCGGTTTTGACCGGCGTCCGGCTCGAACAGTGGAAGCAGCTCACCGGCAGCCCGGAATGGCAGCGGGTAGTCGCGATGGAAGACGCGATGCTGCAGCGCGGGCCCGTCCCGGCCGTCGACCGCAAGGCCTCCGACATCGAACTGCCCATGGATGTCACCGGATGGCAGACCGCCGCGGGCAAGGTGCGCACCGATCTGCTGCAACTCTGGGAGGACCAGAGCGCGGATGCGCATGTCACCGCGACGAACTCCGGTAACCGCATCTCCCGGGACTCGATTCTCGGTGGCGCGGCGGTCTTTTCGCTCGCCCTGCTCGCCTTCATCGCGGCCTCATTGCTGGCCAACCGGTTCATCGGACGGATGAAGCGGCTGCGCCGCGACACCCTCGAGCTCGCCGACGAACGCCTCCCCGAGACCATCCGCCAGCTCAGCAGCGGCCAGTCGGCCGGAGCCGGCGAGGTGGCCAAGCTGGATTACGGCACCGACGAAATCGGCCAGGTCGCAGACGCTTTCAACCGCGCGCACGGCGCCGCCGTCGCGGCGGCGGTCGCCGAATCCCAGACCCGGGCCGGCGTCAACGCGGTGTTCCTCAATATCGCGCACCGCAGCCAGGTGGTCGTGCACCGCCAGCTCGGCCTGCTCGACCAAGCCGAACGCGAGGAAGAAACCCCCGAGCGTCTGGACCTGCTCTTCGAACTCGACCACCTGGCGACCCGCGCCCGGCGCAACGCCGAGAACCTGATCATCCTGGGCGGCGAACAGCCCGGACGACGCTGGCGCAACCCGGTGCCGCTGATCGACGTGATCCGCGGCGCGGTCGCCGAAAGCCAGGACTACACCCGGATTCACATCGGCCGCCTGCCCGACACCCAGATCACGGGCACCGCGGTGGCCGACGTCATCCACCTGCTCGCCGAGCTCGCCGACAACGCGACCGCGTACTCGCCGCCGGAGTCGCGGGTCGAGATCACCGGCAATCTGGTCGGCCGGGGCGCGGCCCTGGAGATCTCCGACCAGGGCCTCGGCATGTCTGCCGAGGAACTCGCCGAGCGCAACGCGGTGCTGGCCGACCCGCCGGACTTCAGTGTCGCGGCGCTGTCCGGTGACGCCCGGCTCGGCCTGTTCGTGGTCGCCAAACTGGCGGTCCGGCACGGTATTTCGGTGCGGCTGTCGGAGTCCGACTACGGCGGCATCAAAGCTATCGTGCTGATCCCGTCGGAGCTCACCGCCCCGGAGATCACTTCCGCTCCGCCACAAGGCTTCCAGGGCCTCGGCAGCTTCTCCGGCGGCAGCGCTTACGCCGAGCCCGCCGGCATCACCACCGCACCCGAACAACCGGCGGCGCTGACCCAGCGTCCCGGATTGCCTCGGCGCCAACGTACTACCGACACCTATCCTGGAAACTCATGAACGCTGTAAGACATGAATGATCCGCACGAATCCTGGTACGACGACGACGCCGGGCCCGTCGTCCGATTGTTCGCGCTGACCCGCGGCCGGTCCGGTAGCGCGCGCACCGACGTCAATATGCTGACGCTGGTGGTGACCTCGCCGATGGGGCGGCTGCGGCGGCATGAACCGGAGTACGCGGCGATCCAGCACCTGGCCCGGACCCCGCAGTCGGTGGCGGAGATCGCCGCGCATCTGCACCTGCCGATCACGACCACCAAGATTCTGGTGGGCGATCTGATCGGTGACGGCGTGCTGGACTTCCGTGCGCCGGTGGCGACGCCGGAAAGCGGCACGGGCACAAGCGATATCACCATGCTGCGGGCGTTGCTGAAGGGTATTCAGTCGCTGTAGAAAAGGCCGGAACGAGATGCTCGTCCCGGCCCTCCCGTCACTTCAGCCGTGCGACAAGCCGTTTCGCGTTCATGTACGCGATCGCCTCGATCGTCACCATCGGGTTCACCCCGGACGATGTCGGGAAGCAAGACGCATCGGCGACAACGATATTCGGCACGTCCCAGGTGGCCCCGTCGGGATCGGTGGCCGAGACATCGCGCGAACCACCCATCCGCGCCGAGCCCATAATGTGCAATGCGCCCATGCTGCAGCGACCCGGAGCGTAGCCCGCGGCGCGCGCCGCAGCCTCGAATTCGGCATGCGAGCCGCGGACACCGGGCTCGTAGGACACACCGGCCTGGTGCGAGGACGTGATCGTCTTCGCCCCGGCGGCCTCCAAAATCTCTGCCGCACCGACAATTCCGCGATGTACGTGCGCGGCGTCGCGTGCCGACACCACATACTTCACGATCGGCTCACCGGCTTTGTCCAGCGCCACGCTGCCGTGGTCGCGATCGCGGGTGATCACCGCGACCGCCGCGGTGTGCGCCAGATTCCGCATGAAGGCGCGGTGTTCGGCGGACCCACGCCAGCTCACCAGCCCCATGATCGGACCCGGGTGCAGCGGCATCGTTTCGAAGATGACGCCGTAACCGGCGCCGTCCAGGTCGCTGTGCTGCCGGGACAGCCGGGTCTGCAACCCGCCCTCCCACGGCCGGATCTCCTCGTCGAAGGTGCCGAACACGGCGGTCGCCGGATGCAGGCGGAGATAGTCGCCGATGTTCTTGTTGCGCAGTCCCGAACGGCGCAGCAGCGCCGGAGTCTGGATGGCGCCCGCGGCGACCACCACCGCCTTGGCCCGCACGGTGATCTCGTGACCGGCGGCGGTCACCGCCCGCACGCTCTCCGCGTTGCCCGCCTTGACCTCGATGGAACGCACATCGGCTCCGACGACGAGGCGCGCGCCCTTGGCGGCCGCGTCGGCCAGCCAGGTCTTGGTCACCGACTGCTTGGCGCCCAGCCGGCAGCCGGAACCGCAACGGCCGCATTCGATCCCGGCATCGCAGGCATCGGTGACATTGCGGGGCAGCGTGCCGACGTCCCAGCCCAGTTTCTGCAGGCCACGTTCGAGCACGCTCTCCCGGCCGGACAGCGGTGACCGGTCGAAGTTGACGCCGAGGCGGCGCTCCACCGCCGTGAGCGCGTCACCGAACTCGTCGGTGTCGAACTGCTTGGCGCCCAGGCTCGCCCATTCGGCGCGCACCTCGTCGGGCGTGCGCACCGAGGTGCTCCAGTTGACGACGGTGCCGCCGCCCAGGCAGCTGCCCGCGCCGAGCGACATCTGACCTTCGGCGGTGGACACCGGCCCCGGCGCGTAGAACTTCGCCATCGCCTCGAAATCGCCTTGGCCGAAGTCTTTGTCGTCGAAGTATTCGCCGCGCTCCAGCACCACGACATCGAGCCCGGCCTCGGCCAGCACCGCGGCCGCGGTACCGCCACCGGCGCCCGAGCCGACGATGACGACATCGCAGTCCAGCGTGGTGTTCTCGGTCGGACGCAACGGCGTCAGCGCGGGCTTCGGAGCGGAGTCGAGCGCGCCGGGCGGAGCTGGGTAGCCCATCGCCTGCCACATCGGGTTGCCCTGCGGCCCGGCCTGACCGTAGTACGGGAGCAGCGCGGAAGCCTTGAGCGCCTGGAACATCGCGCGCATCGCGCCGATCCGCGAACCGCCCAGGCGCAGCAGCATGCGCTCGCGGTCGGCCACGGACCGGGCCGAGAAGCGGCGCGGACTCATGCCGGCCAGCACGCCGAACAGCGGTGAATCCCACAGGCCGAGTAGGGTGGTTAATTGCTTGGCGTCTTCGGGGCGCGGGCCACGGGCGATCATCTCCAGCACGGCGTCGGCGACCGCTCGCTCACCGGCGCCGGGTAGGCCCGATCCGTCACCGGGAGCGAATGTTTCGCAGATCATTTCCAGCGCCGCGCGCTGGCGTGCCGTAACTTCCATGGCGTCTCTTCCCCAAACCGCAGTCCAGAATCACGGCTCACATAGAGCCGCCGAATACGGACCATACTCTGGGTTGTTATCGCCGTAAAGCCGAGTCGCAGCGTTGATTTGGGCCTTACTTTTTGTTCACTTGGTGATGGAACGAACCTGCTCTTCGTACTTGGCGCGGACCTCGGCGTCGGCGGGGTGCAGAGCGCGGTCGCCGCCGAAGAGCTTGCGCACCAGCTGCACCGCCCGCTCCGGGGTGGCGGCCAGCGCCACATCCAGCGCGCCGAGGTAATTCGGCACGGCCACTTCGGCTTTGCGGGTGTCGCAGGTGCCGACGATGGCCTCGGCCACGTCCTCCGGATCGACGGTGGGCATGCCCTTGCCGAGCGCCATGCCGGAGGACAGCCGGGTGCGCACGGCCGAGGGCAGCACCGTACTGACGCTGACGCCGTGCTCGGCGAACTCCAAACGCGTTGCGGCGGACAGGCCGACGGCGGCGAACTTGCTCGCGTTGTAGACCGCCAGGCCGGGCACCGGCAGCTTGCCCGCCAGCGAGGCGACATTGACGACGTGGCCGTGGCCGCGCTCGATCATGCCGGGCACCACCGCGCGCATGCCGTGGATGAGGCCCCAGACATTGATGTCCATGGTGGCCTGGCCGACCGCGTCGGGTTCGTCGAGGAACGCGCCCGCGGGCATGACGCCCGCATTGTTGACGAGGATGTCGACCCGGCCGAGATCGGCGACCGCCTTGTCCCACTGGTCGCGGGCGCGCACATCGAGTTCCACAGCCCGCGCACCGATTTCGGCGGCCGCGGCTTCGGCGGCGGCGGTGTCCACATCGGCGATGACGACATCGGCGCCCCGGTCGGCGAACAGACGCGCGGTGGACTGCCCGATGCCGCGCCCGGCGCCGGTGATCAGCACCCGCGCGTGCTTCAGGTCGATGGCGGGGTAACCGTGGCCGAGGATCCTCATGCGAAAACTCCTTGTTCGAGCGCCGCGCGCGTGCTGCGCAGGCTGTGGCGGAACGTGTCCAGGCGGCGGCTGCCGTCCATGAAGTTGGGGCCCATCACCGCGAGATCCTCGGCGGTGGCGCCGAGCAGCAGCACCTTGGTGCCCGCGGCGCGCAGTGCGGCGATCTCACCGGCGAGCTTGGCGCTCATCCGGTTTCGCATCTGCCGTTCCAAGAAGTGGCCCGCGCTGGTGGCCGGGATCCGGCCCGCCGAGGCCATCGGCGCGAGCACCACCACCTCGTCGAGGCCCTGTCCGGCAAGCAGATCCACCGAGGCGGTCGATCCGGCGCCGCCGTCGATGAAGCGGCGGCCGGCGATCGGCACCGGCGGCAGCCAGCCGGGCACGGCCCAGGAGGCGCGCAGGGCTTCGCCGAGCGTGGCGGCGGGCGCATCGGGGGAACCGAACGGAACCCGTTGTCCGGTGGCGTAATCCATGCTCACCAGCCAGGTCGCCGGATGTGGCACCCAGGTGCGGCCGGGGTTGAGCTGCTCGGCCAAGCGCTGCAGCCAGCTCGCGTCACCGCCGCCGACCGGCAGCAGGCCGCTACCCGCGGTGAGCAACCGCTGGCCGGACGGCGCGCGCAGCGGCAGCAGCGGCGCGCCCAGGCGCGGCTTCGGCAGCGGCGGGAATTTGCCGGGGCCGGAGCGCATGTGCTCGGTCAGGATCGGATTCGCGCTGCTCCCCTCCTGCATCGCGACCAGCTCGTCGACGGAGATTCCGCTGCCCAGCATGGTCACGTACTCCGCGCCCGCCGAGGTGCCGATCATCAGGTCGGCCGTGCGCGGATCCCAGTCCAGCACGTCGCGCACGGCGGCCAGCGCCCCCACGATCCAGGCCGCACCGATGGTGCCGCCACAGCCGATGGCCAGGCCACGTCGCTGTGACCCGTTTTCGTTACCCATGGTTCCGACACTAACAGAATTCAAATACTAACGGTATCTGGAATCTACTAGTACGTAGAATCGCTGACATGGCCCGACTGACCCGCACCGAAAGCCAGGCGCGCACCCGCGCCGATCTGGTTGCGACGGCGCGCGACCTGTTCCTGACCGAGGGATACGCGCGGACCAGCCTGGAGCGGGTGGCCGAGGCGGCCGGCTACTCCAAGGGTGCCGTGTACTCCAACTTCCGCACGAAGAAGCAGCTGTGCCTGGAAGTCCTCGACCTGATCCATGCCACCAAGTTCGAGGAGGTGACCGAATTGGTGTCCACCGCCGACAGCTTGGAGAACCGGCTGGCGAAGCTGCAGGAATGGGCCGAACGCACCCTCGGTGATGTCGGCTGGACCATGCTCGAATTCGAGTTCGCCACCGTCGCCCGGGATGATCCGGAGCTGCAAGCGGCCTTGGTGTCCAGCCTCGGGGCGGTGCGCGGCGCCGTTGCCGCGCAACTACAGACCCTGACCGATTCGCTGGATATCGAGTTGCCGATGTCCGCGGAGGACGCGGCCACCTCGGTGCTGAGCCTCGGCCTCGGGCTCGGCATCCAGCGCGCCATCGATCCGACGATCTCGGCGCGGCTCATCACCGATGCCGTACGCATGCTCGTCACCCTCGGCGAACGCGCCCGGGCCTAGCTGGCGAAATGTACCGTCCACTCGCCGCGGTAATGCAGGCGGGTGACATGGCCCGGCGGAATATCGATGCGCCAGAACGATTTCGGCGGCGCGTCCAAGGTGACCAGCAACGCGGCGCGGACGACGGCCGGATGCGTGACCGCGACGGTGGACATGCCCTCCGAGGCGATCTCGGTCATCCATAATCGGGTCCGCGCGATCACCTCGCAGACCGATTCGCCGCCGTGCCCCTTGAACGTCGGGTTGGTGAGCCAGGCGTAGAGCTCATCCTGCGGGACCGACATGAGTTCCCCGCCACGCCAGGCGCCGGCGTCCAGGTCGCGGAGGCGGTCGTCCTCCTCGCCGGGTAGGCCCATCAGTGCGGCGGTCTCGACGGTTCGTCTTTCCGGTCCGGTGAGCACGCGCGCCGCGGTCAATCGCGTGACGGCGGCGATGGCGCGGCGGCCGGCCTCGGTCAGCGATTCGTCGACTGGAAAACGTGCTTTTCGCATCGCCTCGGTCATGCCATGGCTGACCAGGTCGAGTCTGAGCACCTTTTGCACGACTGGAAGCGTACGGCTATCGGTTAGTTGTCGGTGGCCGGGTGCAGACTGAGGTACATGGCCAAGTTGTCGACTGCTGGGTTCTCTCCGGCGACTCGTGAGTGGTTCGACGGTGCGTTTCCCGCGCCGACGTCTGCTCAGCTCGGCGCGTGGCAGGCCATTGCCGGTGGGGAGCACACGCTGGTGGTGGCGCCGACCGGGTCGGGTAAGACGCTGTCGGCGTTCCTGTGGGCGATCGACCAGCTTGCCGGGCGGGAGGAGCCGGTCGCGGGGACTTCGGTGCTATATATCTCGCCGCTCAAGGCCTTGGCCGTGGATGTGGAGCGGAATTTGCGGGCGCCGCTGGTCGGGGTCACCCAGACCGCGAAACGGCTGGGGTTGGATCCGCCGGAGATCACCGTCGGGGTGCGCTCGGGCGATACCAGTGCGAAGGATCGCCGGTCCATGCAGCGGACACCGCCCGACATTTTGATCACCACGCCCGAGTCCTTGTTTCTGATGCTCACCTCGGCGGCGCGGGAGACGCTGCGCACGGTGGGCACTGTGATTGTCGACGAGGTGCACGCCATCGCGGGCGGTAAACGCGGTGCGCACCTGGCGTTGTCGTTGGCGCGGCTGGATCAGTTGACGGAGCGGCCCGCGCAGCGGGTCGGCCTGTCGGCGACGGTGCGGCCGCCGGAGGAGGTCGGGCGGTTCCTGGTCGGGAACGCGCCGATCACCATCGTGAATCCGCCCGCGCCCAAGACCTTCGATCTCTCGGTGCGGGTGCCGGTGCCGGACATGACCGATCTCGGAGATTCCGATCAGCCCGGGTCGATCTGGCCGCATGTCGACGAATCGATCGTCGACCTGGTGCTCGAGCATCAGTCCTCGATCGTGTTCGCGAACTCGCGGCGGCTGGCCGAGCGGTTGACCGCCCGCTTGAACGAGACCTACGCCGAGCGGCTCGGCGACCCGGTGGCGACCGACCATGCCGCACCCGCGCTGATCGGTCCGACCACCGAGGTGAACCACGGTGCGAGCCCGCTGCTCGCGCGCGCCCACCACGGTTCGGTGAGTAAGGAGCAGCGCGCGCTCATCGAGGACGACCTCAAGAGCGGGCGGCTGCGCTGTGTGGTCGCCACCTCGAGTCTCGAACTCGGCATCGACATGGGTGCGGTGGATCTGGTCGTGCAGGTGGAGGCGCCGCCTTCGGTGGCGAGCGGGCTGCAACGCGTCGGACGAGCCGGACATCAGGTCGGTGAGATCTCGCGCGGTGTGCTGTTTCCCAAGCACCGCACCGATGTCATCCACTGCGCGGTCGCCGCCCAGCGCATGCTCACCGGGCAGATCGAAGCGCTGCAGATCCCCGCCCATCCGCTCGACATCCTCGCCCAGCAGACGGTCGCGGCCTGTGCGCTGGAACCGATCGATGTCGATGCCTGGTTCGACACCGTGCGCGGCACCGGCAGTTATTCCGCGCTCCCCCGCTCGGCCTACGAATCCGTGCTGGATCTGCTCTCCGGGCGCTACCCCTCCGACGAATTCGCCGAACTCCGGCCACGATTGGTCTGGGACCGGGACGCGGGCACCCTCACCGGCCGGCCCGGCGCGCAGCGGCTCGCCGTCACCTCCGGCGGCGCGATCCCCGACCGCGGCATGTTCGCGGTGTACATGGTGGGTGAGAAGAACTCGCGCGTCGGCGAACTCGACGAGGAAATGGTCTACGAATCCCGCGTCGGCGATGTCTTCGCGCTCGGCGCCACCAGCTGGCGGATCGAGGAGATCACCTTCGACCGCGTGCTGGTGACCCCGGCCTTCGGGCAACCGGGCCGCCTACCTTTCTGGCACGGCGACGGACTCGGCCGTCCCGCCGAACTCGGTGCGGCCCTGGGCGAATTCATCCGCAAGGCCGGTAAATCCGGTGACAGCGGCCCGGCCGATGAGCTCGTGCGCACCGCGGGTTTGAACGACAACGCGATCGCGAATCTGTTCGCGTTGCTCGACGAACAGCGCACGGCGACAGGACATTTACCCACCGACAAGACGCTGGTGGTGGAGCGGTTCCGGGATGAGCTGGGCGACTGGCGGCTGGTGCTGCATTCGCCCTACGGGTTGACGGTGCACGCACCGTGGGCGCTGGCGATCGGGGCCCGGTTGCAGGAGCGGTTCGGGGTGGATGCCACACCGAACGCCTCCGACGACGGAATCGTGGTGCGGCTCCCCGACACCACCGACGACCCGCCCGGCGCCGAGCTGTTCGTCTTCGAGCCCGACGAGATCGACGACATCGTCACCGAACAGGTCGGCGGCTCAGCGCTTTTCGCCTCCCGCTTCCGCGAATGCGCGGCCCGCGCCCTGCTCCTGCCCCGGCGCGATCCGGGCAAGCGCGCACCGCTGTGGCAGCAACGCCAGCGCTCGGCGCAGCTGCTGGATGTGGCACGCAAGTTCCCCGATTTCCCGATCCTGCTCGAGACGGTGCGCGAATGCCTCCGCGATGTCTACGACCTCCCCGCCCTGCGCGACCTGCTCGGCCGCGTCGCGCGCCGCCAGCTGCGCCTGGTCGAAGTCGAGACCGCGACCCCGTCCCCCTTCGCCAACGCCTTGCTGTTCGACTACATCGGCCAGTTCATGTACGACGGCGACAGCCCGCTCGCCGAACGCCGCGCCGCCGCCCTGTCCCTGGACTCCAGCCTGCTCGCCGAACTACTCGGCCGCGTGGAACTGCGAGAGTTGCTCGACGCCGGCATCCTCGAGGAGGTCGAGCGCGAACTACAGCGCCTCACCCCCGAACGGCGCGCCCGCGACGCCGAAGGATTAGCCGACCTGCTGCGACTACTAGGACCGCTGACTCCGGCAGAAGCGGGAGCACGCTGCGCGCTCGGCCCTGTTGGTTCACATGATGGCGGAGACACACTCGTCGAGGACTCAGGGCAGCCCGGAGATACTCCTGGCGCTGAGGAAGACACACCCGCCGAGGACCTGGGAACGGTCGGCGCACACCATGAATGGTTCGCCAGTCTGCTGAAAGCCCGTCGTGCACTGGAGGTTTCGTTCGCAGGGCGCACTTGGTGGGTCGCGGTCGAAGACGCGGCCCGGTTGCGCGATGCGCTAGGTGTGCCACTGCCCATCGGCACCCCGGCGGCCTTCATCGAACCGGTTCCGGACCCGCTGGGCGACCTTGTCGGCCGCTATGCCCGAACGCACGCCCCGTTCTCCACCGAGGCGGTCGCCCAGCGCTTCGGCCTCGGCGCTGCCGTCGCGGGTACCGCACTGCATCGTTTGGTGACCGAAAAACGCGTGGTGGAAGGTGAATTCACGCCCGCCGCCAGCGGCTCGGAATGGTGCGACACCCAGGTGCTGCGCCGACTCCGCCGCCGCTCGCTGGCTGCCGCTCGTCACGAGGTCGAGCCCGTCGCGATCACGGCGTTCGGCCGCTTCCTGCCCTCCTGGCAGCACATCTGCAGCGGTGAACTGCGCGGCGTCGACGGCGTCGCGACCGTGGTGGAACAGCTTGCGGGCGTACCGATTCCGGCCTCGGCATGGGAATCGCTGATCCTGCCCGCCCGCGTCCGCGACTACTCCCCCGCGATGCTCGACGAACTGATGGCCACCGGAGAGGTGATCTGGTCCGGGCATGGCTCGATCACTTCGAAGGACGGCTGGATTGCCCTGCATCTGACCGACCAGGCCCCCTTCACTCTCGCACCTCCGGACGACATCGAGCTCACCGAAAGCCATACCGCGCTGCTCAACGCACTCGGTGGTGGCGGCGCGTACTTCTTCCGCCAGCTCTCCGACTCCACCGGGCTGCTCGACGACACCGCCGCGGCCGCCGCACTGTGGGACCTCGCGTGGGCGGGCGTTGTCGCGGGCGACACCTTCGCCCCGGTCCGCGCCTTGCTTTCTGGGACGACGCGCACCACCACGGCCCATCGCACGCCACGCCGCGCACCGCGCGGGCGCGCGTTCCTGCCGCGGCAGACCCTGCCGACCCGCTCCGGCCCGCCCGCGGTCGCCGGACGGTGGTCGCTGCTGCCGGATCGGGTGTCGGACAACACCGTTCGCGCCCACGCCACCGCGGACATGTTGCTGGAGCGCTACGGCGTGCTGACCCGCGGCTCGGTGCAGAACGAAGGTGTGCCCGGCGGATTCGCCCTGATGTACCGGGTCCTCACCGAGTTCGAGGACCGCGGGCGGTGCCGCCGCGGGTATTTCATCGATTCGCTCGGCGGTGCACAGTTCTCCACAACCGATGTGGTGGACCGGCTGCGCACCTTCGACACCGACCGCATCCGCGCCGCCGACGGCAGACAGCGACCGCCCGAGGCTTTGGCGCTGGCCGCCTGCGATCCGGCCAATCCGTACGGCGCGGCGCTGCCCTGGCCCAAGGGTGACGGCGACAGCGGCCATCGCCCCGGGCGCAAAGCCGGAGCGCTGGTCGTCCTCGTCGACGGTGACCTGGTGCTCTACCTGGAGCGCGGCGGCAAGACCCTGCTCACCTTCACCGAGGACCCGGACGCCCGCCAGGCCGCGTCCGCCGCGCTGGCCGGGCTGGTCCGCACCCGCCGCGTCGACTCCCTCGTCATCGACAAGGTCGATGGGGAAACCGTGCACGGCAACACCTTCGCCACCTTCCTCACCGAGGCGGGTTTTTCCGCGACCCCGCGCGGTCTGCGGCTGCGGAGCCGGCCATGATCCGCTCGGTACGGTTGTCCCATGCCTGAAGGCGACACGATTTTCCTGGCGGCGCACCGGCTGCGGCTGGCGCTGGTCGGGAAGACGCTGGTGCGCAGCGATTTCCGGGTGCCCCGGTACGCGACGGTGGATCTGGCGGGTGAGCTGATCGAGGAGGTCGGCAGCTACGGCAAGCACCTGTTCATCCGCACACCCCAGGTGAGCATCCACACCCATCTGAAGATGGAGGGAATATGGCGCACCTACTGCATCGGTGAGCGGTGGACGCGCCCCCGCGTGCAGGCCCGGGTCGTGCTCACCACCGACGACACCGAGGCGGTCGGTTTCGATCTCGGCAAGGTGGAGGTGCTGCGCCGCTCCGAGGAGCACACCGCCATCGACCATCTGGGCCCGGATCTGCTCGGGCCGAACTGGGATGTCACCGAGGCGGTCCGGCGGCTGGAGTCGCATCCGGCGCAGCCGATCGGGGTGGCGCTGCTGGATCAGCGCAATCTGGCGGGCATCGGCAATATCTTCCGCAGCGAAGTCTGTTTCCTGCGGAAGGTGCATCCGGCGACACCGGTGGCCGAGGTCCCCGATCTGGTCGCGCTCGTCAACGAGGCGCACCGGATACTCGGCAAAGCCGCGCACGAACCACCCCGGCGCCCGCTGGTGTACGGCAAGCAGCGACGCCCCTGTCCGCGCTGTGGCGCCACCATCATCGTCCGCATGCTCGGCGACTCCGAGCCCGCCGACCGCATTTCCAAGCGCGAGCGCGGCATCTACTTCTGCCCGCGCTGCCAGCCGGAGCCGGGCGGGTAAACCACCCATTTCGCTCGCGTGCGATGTAATTTGCCGTCGCATTGCTAACACCGCGCCCTCGCATCCCGACAGCATCTGTGGCTATCGGAATTCAACAGCGTAGGAGCAGGCGGACATGTTGCGGCACTCGGCAGTGAGCCGACGCCTCGCGATTGCCGCGCAGCTCGTCGTCGCGGTGCTCGCGCTCGCCGCGACGGTGGTCTTCATCTATCTCCTGCTGCAATCCGCGCCGTCGCCGGGCACCTCGGAGGCGCCGCGCCCCGCGATC
Source organism: Nocardia sp. XZ_19_385 (assembly GCF_015355755.1). Taxonomy (NCBI): domain Bacteria; kingdom Bacillati; phylum Actinomycetota; class Actinomycetes; order Mycobacteriales; family Nocardiaceae; genus Nocardia; species Nocardia sp. XZ_19_385. Next base: position 2,248,096 of record NZ_JACVEE010000002.1, on the reverse strand, counting down.
ACGCAGGGACATCCTCACCGCAGCATGTGAAACCCTTGACGACTCAACCGAATCCGCTTAACTTACATCTCGTCAGTTACGACGAGGGAGTGACGCCATGGGCGATCCAAGGCGATATGTGGTCATCGGCGGCGGACTGGCCGGACTCGCGTCCGCGGTCTGGCTCGCGGAAGCGGGCAAGCAGGTAACGCTGCTGGAACGCCGCGGCAGACTGGGCGGCCGGACGCACGCGATGAAAGCCGAGGCCGTCGACGATCTACCCGACAACGGCCAGCACGTCATCGCCAGCGGCTACGACCACCTGTTCCGCTATCTGGAAAGCGTCGGCACCCGCCACTACGTCGCGTTCCCGCACGGGGCCACGCTGCGCTGGCCGGACGGCCGCAAGGTCGCCATGCGCACCAACGGACTGAGCGCCTGGCGCACCTTCACCGGCGCCCATCCCGACTCCAGCCTGCTGGACCGATTGCGCGCCGCCGTCGCCACCACCCGCCTGGGCTGGCAGTGCCTCAACCAGCCCGCAGATCTCGCCGACATCACCTCCGAGCAGTGGTTCCAGCGCATCGGCATGCCCGCCAAAGCCCGTGAGGCACTGTGGGATTGGCTTGCCCTCGGCGTCGCCGCGGAACCGGTGCAGCAGGAGTCGGCGAAGGTCCTGGCCGACGTGCTCGCCACCGGAATCCGGCTCGGCATGAAGCACCGCCGGCCGGTCACCATCGGCTACCCCACCACCGACCTGGACACGCTCTACATCACCGGCGCGAAGGAGGTCTTCGCGCGCCACGGCGTCGAGGTCCGCCACCGCGCGGTAGCGCGACGCATCAACATCGCCGACGGTCACGTCACCGGGGTGGCGCTGGCCGACGGCACCGTCGTCCCGGCCGACGCGGTGGTGTGCGCGGTACCCAACTCCAATGTCGGGGGTCTGCTCGACGATCTGCCCGAGCACGCCGAAATCTACGCCGCCGCACAGAAACTCGGCTACACCCCGATCGTCAGCACCAACCTGTACCTGGACCGCCCGCTCGGCACCGAAGCCGAATTCGAGGCGCTGATCGGTGGCGGCGGCGTCATCGACGAGGTCTTCGACCGCCAGCGCATGACCGGCCGCAGCACCGACAAAGCCTGGCTGTACTGCCTGACCACCAGCGGCGCCTACGAGCAGATCCACAAGAGCCACGACGAGGTCGTCGCCGAGCAGATGGCGCTGCTGCGCCGCTACTATCCCGCCGCCGCCGAAGCGAAAATCGTGCAGGCACAGGTGGTTCCGATGCCGAAGGCGACCTTCTCCCAGATCGTCGGCACACACGGGCTGCGCCCGGACCAGCGCACCTCCATCCCGACCCTGGTGCTGGCCGGCGACTGGACCGCCACCGACTGGTCGGCCACGATGGAAAGCGCCGTGCAGAGCGCTGCGCGGGCGGTGGACCTGCTGCTCGAGTTACCGTCTGTGCCGTGACCACGCAGCGCGCTACGGCAGCGCCCGCAAAGAAAACCGGTAAGCGGCGAATGCCGGCGGCCGAACGGCGCGCCCAACTACTCGATGTGGCACGGGATATCGCGGGCGCGGAGGGATTCGCCGCCGTCACCATCGAACGGGTGGCCCGCGAATCCGACGTCGCTCGCGCCCTGATCTATCAGCAGTTCACCGATCTGTCGGGTCTGCTGACCGCGCTGCTGGACCGCGAGATGGGCATCGCGCTGGCGGGCGTCAGCAGCGTCGACCTGGACATCGACGACGTCGACGCCCTCGCCCGCGGCATGCTCACCTACTTGCACGCCGCACCGACCAGCTGGCAGATCATGCTCAGCCCGCCCGATGGCGGCCCCCCGGGCCTGCGCGAACGTCTGGAGCTGGGCCGCACCTACGCCCGCGAGATCGGCGCCCGGCACCTCTCGCGCTTCGCCGGTGTCACCGTCGACCCCGCTGGCGCGACCGAGCGAATCATGCTGTGCGCCATCGAGGAACTCGCCCGCCTGCACCTGGCCGACCCGCAGCGCTACCCCGACGAGCTTTTCCTGTCTTACATCCGCGCGCTCACCGGCTGGGCGGTCTCCGTGGAAACCGGTCGCTGACCTGCCCTTTCGCGACCATCATGAAATTCTCACGGTCGGATTGGTTTTCTTTCCCCAGCGCGGACAACCCGCGCCGGAACGAGAGGAAATCCCATGAAGATCAAGACCGCGATCGTCGCCGGAATGCTCGCCCTCGGCACGGTGGCCGCCGGCGCAGGCGCCGCCAACGCGACCTACATCGGCACCTACGCCACCTACGAAGCCTGCGCGGCCGACGGCCAGTCCTGGTACACCGGCGGCACCCAGTGGGAGTGCGTCGCCTACAACGACGGCTGGGATCTACACACCTACTGATTCGCGCACGCCGAGTGGCTCACGGGGGTCGAGCCACTCGGCCGCAATTTGAAATAGCCTATTCTCTGACCTCGTGCGTGTATTGGTGGTGGAGGACGACGAAGGTCTCGGGCTCGAAATCGCGGCGGGGCTGCGGTCCGCCGGATTCGCCGTCGATCTCGCGAACCACCTCGCCGACGCGGATTTCAAGATCTCGGTCAACAGCTACGACTGCCTGGTCGTCGACCGCGGCCTGCCCGACGGCGACGGCCTCTATCTCGTAGCGGCGCAACGCAACCGGGGCATGCGGGTGCCAGTGCTCATGCTCACCGCCCGCGACGCCATCGCCGACCGGGTCGCCGGATTCGAGCACGGCGCCGATGACTACCTGGTCAAGCCGTTCGCCCTGGCCGAACTGGTGGCCCGGGTGCGCGCCCTGTGCCGCCGCCGCGAACAACCCGCACCGGCTCGGATCGTGCTGGGTGACATCGACATCGACCTGCCGCGCCGCCGGGTGCAGCGCGCGGGCATCCTGCGCTCGCTCAGCCCGAAGGAGTTCGCGGTGCTGGAACTGCTCGCCGCCCGCGCGGGCAGCGTCGTCTCGCGCAGTGAGCTCATCGAATGCTGCTGGGACGAAATGGCCGAACCCGCCTCGAACGTGGTCGACGCGGTCATCGCGCAACTGCGCCGCAAATTGGGCGCGCCGCCGGTGATCGAGACCGTGCGCGGCGCCGGCTTCATGATCGGAAGTACTGAAACATGCGCACGCTGAGTCCCGCGCACCAGATCTCCAGCGGCACGGCGCGACCCACCGTCGCCCGGATGCGGCGTACCCGCTGGCAGTTGACCGGCTTGATCACGGCGGTCACCACCGTCTGCCTGATCGTTCTCGGTGTCGTCGCGGCGGTCATCGACGCGCGCTCCCGGGACCAGTCCGTGGACGACGCGGTCAACCGGGTCGCCACCGGCGTGAGCCGCAGCATCACGCTGGACACCGACGACGTGCTCGACCTCAGCGATGTGAAGTCCTACGACCTGGCCAACGGCGAGACCGCGGTGCTGGTGGTGGGCAAAGGTCCCGACGGCAAATGGAGCGAACTCTTCGGGCACCTACGGTCCTGGCTGCCCCGCGAAGACGTCGCCTCCGGCATCGTCGACGACGCGATCCTGGCCGAGGACAGCATCTTCCGCGACGGCGTGGACAGTCAGGGCCGCGCGGTCCGCCTGGTCGCGCAGCCGCTGTTCTGGGAGGACTCCGAGGTCGAGGCGGTGGTCTTCGCGGGCACCAATCCCACTACCTTCGACCGGGATCGGGCGCTGCTGGTGTGGGGCCTGATCATCGGCGGCCTGCTGCTGGTGCTCTGTTCGGCGGTCGCGGCGCACTGGCTATCCGGGCGCAGCATGCGCCAGGTCACCGTGATGGTCGACGAGCAGGAGAAGTTTCTCGGCGACGCGGCGCACGAACTCCGCACCCCCTTGTCGACACTGCGCTTGGTCACCGAACCTCGCCGCCGCAACCCGCACGAGATCGAGCGGGCACTGATCGAAGCGCGCGGGCTCGGCGACCGGATGGAACGGGTCGTCTCGGGCTTGCTGGCCCGCGCTCGCATGCAGTCCGGCACGGCCGACATGGAACGTGTGCAGCTACTGCTGGATCAGCTGACCGAATCCGTGGTCGAGGGGTTCCCGCACGCGAACGTCATGATTCAGACCTTTCCGAGCGTCGTCGTCGGCGATCCCGGCCTGCTCGGCCTGGCCATCCGAAACCTCTTGGAGAACGCCATCACCCACGGCGCGGTGAACCGCGGCTCTCCCGTCGAGGTGCATGTCGCCGACGGCCGGGTCAGCGTCCGCGATCACGGTCCGGGGCTGAACCCGCAGCTGTCGAGCAGCCCCTTCGAACGCGGCGTCACCGCGGGCCGGGGCAGCGGCATCGGACTGGCGCTGGTGGCCTGGATCGCCGAATTGCACGGCGGCGCGGCCACTATGGAGCCCGCGGCCGGCGGCGGCACCATCGCCACCCTCACCCTGCCGCCACCGCCGATGTCGTCCTGACCGCGCTTCAGGCGTCGACGATCTGGATGAAATTGCCGCAGGTGTCATCGAACACCGCGGTGGTTACGTCCTCCATCTTCAAGGGTTCCTGCGTGAACTGGACCCCGAGTCCGCGCAGGCGCTCGAATTCGGCTTGCACATCGTCGACCGCGAATTGGGTCGCGGGAATCCCGTCCGCTCGCAGCGCCGCCTTGAAGGGGCCGACGGCTGGGTGTCCTGAGGGCTCGAGCAGCAACTCGGTGCCCTTCGGGTCCTCCGGCGACACCACCGTCAGCCACTTGTCGTCGCCGATCGGGACGTTGTGTTTCACCTGGAATCCGAGCACCTCGGTGTAGAACCGCAGGGCCTGGTCCTGATCGTCGACGAAGACGCTTGTTATCGAGATCCGCATGTCATCAATCCTTTTCGGGTGTCCCGAGCCAGCGGTCGGCGAGTCCGCGCAACGGCGCCGTCTCGAGGTAGTGGAATTTAGAACGGCCGTCGCGGGTGGCGCGGACCAGGCCTGCCGCCTCGAGCAGGTCGAGATGCTGCGAGATGGCCTGCCGCGAGGAGCTCAGCCCGTGCTTCATGGTCAGCCGGGTGCAGAGCTCGAACAACGTCTGACCGTCCCGGTCGGCCAATTCGTCGAGAATTGCCCGCCGGGTCGGATCAGCCAACGCCTTGTACACGTCACCCACAGGGCAACGATAGGCAAGTATTTACTTGCATGTCAATGCTCAGCCGTCCGAGGGCACGGGCTCCAGGATCTGCGGGCGCGGCTCGGGGGCGGCGATGCGCAGCGCGTCAGCCGCGGCATCGTCGGGCTGGGTCTGGGACTGGATCTCGGCCTCGACCCGGGCCAGATAGGTGCGGATCTCCCGATCGATATCGGCCTCGTCCCAGCCGAGCATCGGCGCGACCAGCTGCGCCACCTCCTCGGCACAGTCGCGGCCGCGGTGCGGGTACTCGATGGAGATGCGGGTGCGGCGGGCCAGGATGTCGTCGAGATGCAGCGCGCCCTCGGCGGCCGCGGCGTAGACCGCCTCCACCCGCAGATACGACGGCGCGTCCGTAATCGGTTGCAGCAGTTCGGGATAGCCGTCGGCCAGCGCGATCACCTCGTCGATGAGCGAGCCGTAGCGGTTCAGCAGATGCTTGATCCGGTACGGGTGCAGGCCGTATTCCTCGCCCAGTTGCACCGTCTGGTTGACCAGCGCGTGATAGCCGTCGGCGCCGAGCAGCGGCACCTTCTCGGTGATCGACGGCGCCACCTTGTCCGGAATGTCTTGCGCCGCTTCGTCTACCGCGTCGTAGGCCATCACCCGGTAGGTGGTGTACTTGCCGCCCGCGATCGCGACCAGGCCGGGCGCGATGCGCGCGACCGCGTGTTCGCGGGAGAGCTTGGAGGTGGAATCGTTCTCCCCCGCCAGCAGCGGCCGCAACCCGGCGTACACGCCGTCGATGTCCTGGTGGGTGAGCGGGGTGACCAGCACCTGGTTCACGTGGTCGAGCAGATAGTCGATATCGGCCTTGGTCGCCGCCGGGTGCGCGAGGTCGAGATTCCAGTCGGTGTCGGTGGTTCCGATGATCCAGTGCGCGTCCCACGGAATCACGAACAACACCGAGGTGGGCGTGCGCAGAATGATCGCGGCCTCGCTGATGATCCGGTCGCGCGGCACCACGATGTGCACGCCCTTGGACGCGCGCACATGGAAATGCCCTCTGGTGTGCGCGAGCGACTGCAGTTCATCGGTCCAGACGCCGGTCGCGTTGATCACCACATGGGCATGGATCTCACCGGTGGTGGCGTCGTCGCTGTCGCGGATCTTCACGCCGACCACGCGATCGGCCTCCCGCAGGAAGCCCACCACCTGGGTGGAGGTCCGGATGACCGCGCCGTAGTGCGCGGCGGTGCGGGCCACGGTCATGGTGTGGCGGGCGTCGTCGACCACCGTGTCGTAGTAGGTGAGCCCGCCGATCAGCGCGTCACGGCGCATGCCGGGGGCCAGTCGCAGTGCGGCCGAACGGGATAGGTGATGCTGTCCCGGAACGGATTTCGCACCGCCCATGCGGTCGTAGAGCAACAGTCCGGCAGCCACATAGGGCCGCTCCCAGACCCGATGGGTGAGCGGGTAGAGGAACCGCAACGGCTTGACCAGATGCGGCGCGAGCGAGGACAGCGCGAGCTCGCGCTCCTTGAGCGCCTCGCGCACCAGCCCGAACTCCATCTGCTCCAGGTAGCGCAGGCCGCCGTGGAACATCTTCGAGGACCGGCTCGAGGTCCCCGAGGCCAGATCCCGCGCCTCGACCAGCGCCACCCGCAGCCCGCGGGTCGCCGCGTCCAGCGCGATGCCCGAGCCGACCACACCACCGCCCACCACGACGACGTCGAAGTGTTCCTTGCCGAACCGCTCCCACGCCTCACGGCGCTGCTGCGGGCCGAGGAACTGGGTTTCCGGTTTCTTGGTCATGCTCGACTCCTCGTTCTGGGGGTCCACTGCGCAAGATCGAGCTCCGGCTACAGGCTATGCGAGGAACCCGTGTCGCCACGATCTTGACGCGCGGACTCCGGAACGTTTAGTAACCTGCACCAATGCGTCGCTATGTGGCCGCCATCGATCAGGGCACGACTTCGTGCAGGTGCATCGTCTTCGACCGGCAGGGCCGCGTCGTCGGGGTGGCCCAGAAGGAGCACGAGCAGATCTTTCCGCGCGCCGGCTGGGTCGAACACGACCCGGAGGAGGTCTGGCGCAACACCGAGCACGTCATCGGCGAGGTGCTGAAGAAGCACGACCTGACCGCCGGCGACATCGCCGCCGTCGGCGTGACCAACCAGCGCGAGACCACCGTGGTGTGGGAGCGGGCCACCGGTAAGCCGATCCACAACGCCATCGTCTGGCAGGACACCCGCACCGGCAAGCTCGTCACCGAGCTCGGCGGCGACGCGGGTCCCACCCGCTACGCCGAGCGCACCGGCCTGCCGCTGTCCACCTACTTCGCCGGGCCGAAGCTGCGCTGGATCCTCGACCACGTCGAGGGCGCGAAGGAACGCGCCGAGGCGGGCGAACTGTGCTTCGGCACCATGGACAGCTGGGTGCTGTGGCACCTCACCGGCCTGCATATCACCGACGTTACCAATGCTTCCCGCACCATGCTGATGGATCTTCGTACGCTGCAATGGGATTCGGAGATCTGCGCGGAATTCGGCGTCCCGGAAGCCATGCTGCCCGAGATTCGCAGTTCCTCCGAGGTCTACGGCGATATCGAATCCGGTGCGCTGCAAGGCGTTCCGGTCGCGGGCATCCTCGGCGACCAGCAGGCCGCCACCTTCGGCCAGGCCTGCCTATCCCCCGGCGAAGCCAAGAACACCTATGGCACCGGCAATTTCATGCTCCTGAACACCGGCACCACCCCGATCGTCAGCAAGCACGGCCTGCTCACCACCGTCTGCTACCAGCTCGGTGACCAGCCCGCGGTCTACGCCCTGGAGGGCTCCATCGCGGTCACCGGCTCGCTGGTCCAGTGGTTCCGCGACAACCTCGGCATCATCTCCTCCGCCGACGACATCGAACCGCTCGCGCGCAGCGTCGAGGACAACGGCGGCGCCTACTTCGTCCCCGCGTTCTCCGGCCTGTTCGCCCCGCGCTGGCGCCCGGATGCCCGCGGCATCATCGCCGGGCTCACCCGGTTCGTCAACAAGGCCCACCTGGCCCGCGCCATCCTGGAATCGACCGCTTTCCAAACCCGCGAGGTGGTCGACGCGATGCGCGCCGACGCCGAATCCGAGCAGCTGGATCTGGAACTCACCACCCTCAAGGTCGACGGCGGCATGACCGACAACGACCTGCTGATGCAGTTCCAGTCCGACATCCTCGACGTCCCGGTGGTCCGCCCGGTGGTCAAGGAAACCACCGCGCTGGGGGCCGCCTACGCCGCGGGCCTCGCGGTGGAATTCTGGGCGAACACCGATGACATCCGCGCGAACTGGGCCGCCGACAAGACCTGGGAACCGGCCATGCCCGAAGCGGATCGGGAAGAGCGCCTGAAGGAATGGAACAAGGCCGTCGAGCGCACCTACAACTGGGTCGACTGACCGTCGACGGCCCCGGCCAGCCGGTCCACGGCCACCGCCAGGGTTGCCGGGTCGGAGTTGGTGAAGCAGAGGCGCATCGAATTCTGGTGGCCGGTGGTCGCCGCGAAGGCGTAGCCCGGAACGTAGGCGACGCCGGCGTCGAGGGCATGCGGCAGTAGGGATTCGGCGTCGGTGCCGTCGGTGAAGTCGGCCCAGACGAACATGCCGCCGGTGGCGTCGGTGCAGACGAGGCGGTCGCCGAAGCGATCTCGCAGGGCGTGCACCAGAGCTTTGGCGCGGGTGCCGTAGGCATTGCAGACAGTGGCGATATGGGCGGCCAGCCAGGATTCGTCGGACAGCAGGTCGGCGGCGATCTGCTGGGTGAGGGCCGAGCCGCAGAGGTCCGCGCCCTGCTTCAGGAGTTCGACGCCGCGGAAGACGTTGGGCGGAGCGATCATCCAGCCGGTGCGCAAGGTGGGGGCGATGATCTTCGAGGAGCTGGATAGGCGGATCACGTTGCGGGAGTAAGTCGCGACGGGCTCCGGGGCGGGGCGATCGAACCAGAGTTCACCGTAGGGGTCGTCTTCGATGACCCAGAAGCCGTGCGCGTCAGCGAGTTCGGCGAGGGCGCGGCGGCGAGCGGAGCTCATGGTGACACCGCCGGGGTTGTGGAAGTTGCTGACCGTGTGGACGGCAGTGGGCCGTTCGCCGGACGCGAGCAACTCGGCCAGCAGATCGACGCGCATACCCTCGGAATCCATGGGCAGGGCGATGATTCGAGCGCCCGCGGCCCGGAAGACTTGCAGTGCACCGACATAGGCGGGGTCTTCGACGACGACCAGGGCGCCGGGATCGAGCAGGACCTCGGCCAGCAGCGACAAGGCCTGCTGGGAACCGTGGGTCACGAAGACCTCGTCGCTGCCGACAGGGCGGCCCAGCCGGGCAGATTCGCGCTCGGCGAGCACCGCGCGCAGCGGACCCCAGCCCGGAGATTCGGTGTACTGCAGGCAAGCCGAGCCGGCGAGGGCGTTCTCGGCCGCTTCGGCGATGCGTTCGCGGGGCATCAGGTCCGCGTCGGGCAAGCCGCCGGCCAGGCTGATCACTTCGGCGCGGGCGGTCAGCTTCAACAGATCCCGGATTACCGAACTCTGGAGGCCGCCAAGTTTTTCCGCCAAGGCTGGAGTGGTCGGTGGCATGCGAGAACCTCCCTGGTGACGCCGGTATCAGCGTCACCAGAGTCGCATAATCTGACCAGGATGTGAAATGGCTTTCTCAGTATATGAGACTACTCAGGGGCGTTCCTTGATCGCGAACCAGAGGATCTTGCCGTCGCGGTTGGCCGTGATGACGGTCTGGCGGTAGACCGTGGTCGTGCCGTCCGGACGGTGCTCGGTCAGATCCACATCGAAGGCGTCCGGATGCACCTCGGTGATGCGCAGGCAGTGCGTGGTGCCGAACGGGATCTGCTCGTTGATCGCCTTCTGGATGATGTCGGCGGTGGAGATGTTCTCCGCGTCCGGCGCCACGAAACCGCGCACCTTCTCGCCGCTGCGTTCCACGTAGAAGGCGTACTGGAAGCCGAGGATGGCGCCCGGCCCGCTGGTGGTGTTGCCCGCGCCGTTGCCCACGGTCACCTTGCCGTCGGTGCTGGCCGGGCAGCTCAGCGCGGCCGTGGTGGTGGGCGGCGGGGCGGCCGTCACCTTGCCGTCGTCGGCGCCGCCGGGGTTGCGGTTGAGCGCGATGATGGTGGCTACCAGCCCGATCACCACCGCGAGCGCGCCCGCGAGACCGAGGGCGATCCAGCGGCCCTTGGAGCTCGAAGCGGGCGGCTTGGCCACCGGAGCGCCGGGAGCCAGGCGCTGGGCGATGGGGTCGTCGGCCCAGGACATGCCGGAGGCGCGGGACGAGGTGGCGGGTTCATCGTCGTCGTCGAGGTTGTACTCGGTGGCCGGGGTGGTCCACCACTGCTCGCGTTCGGCAGACGGCGCGACCGGCGTGGCCGCCGCCGGCGTCTGGTAGCGGGTCGTGGCAGCCGAGGACGGCTCGGCGCCGACCTCCGGACCGAAGTCGGCGGGCGCCTGCGGCTGCGGGTGCGCCGGCGTCTCCGGCGCCCGATAGGTCGGCGTGGACGGGGGCGTGGACGTCTCACTCGCCGGTCGCCACCCCAGATCCGGCTGATCGGGCGCGGGCTGCACGGTCCAGCGCGGACCGGTCTGATCCAGCGGCGGACCGCCGAACTCCTCGACGGGCGGGCCGAAATCGTTGACCGGCGCACCGAAGTCGTTGACGGGCGCGCCGAAATCGCCTACCGGAGGACCGAAGTCATCCACCGGCGGACCGAAGTCATCCACCGGCGGCCGTCCCCCTAGCGGAGGCCCGAATTCCGACCGGGACTGGCCGGACTCGTTGTCCTTTTCACCCTCGGAGCCCACAACCAATCCTTTCCCCGGGACACACGTGTGGGGCGGTCGCGAACGACCGCCCCACCCGTTGAAACAGCTCGGTTCAGTACTGGACCGAACCACCCCACTGAGTGGTGACACCGCCGACGTTCACCGTCTGTGGCGTCACGTCGCCCGCCGGGATAATCGACGGCAGTGTAACGCGCGCGGCGGCCTCGAGGGCAGCGGCTCCGCCCGGCTGTGCCGCGATCCACTGCTCGACCGCGGCCTTGGCGGCGTTGGCCTGGGTGGTGTCCAGGACGAAGGAGTTCTTGTTGTCGGCCAGGCCCTCGCCACCGGTGTAGCTGGTGATCTTGATGCTGTTGGCGTCCAGGTACTCCACCGCGACACCGGCTTCACCGGCACCGGTGGGGGTGCGGTAGCCGATGGTGCCGACGTAGCCGGCCTGGTTGTTGAAATGGTGGGTGTTGGCCACGAAACCGGGCAGCAGTGCGCCACCGTCGACGTTGGCTCCGACCTCGGTGCGCGGGCCCTCCATCTCGACGACGGGCGCGGCGGGCGCGGCCTGTAGTCGCGGAGCCTGCCAGCGCGGCGGCTCCTGCACCAGATTCTCCGGCGAATCCGGCTGCACCGCGGGGACATTCGACTGCGGCTTGGGCTGAACGGTGCCCGGCTGCGCGGGCGTGCCCGGCTCGGCTGGCTTCGGCGCGTTCGGGTCGGCCGGATCGACGGCGACGGCCGGCAGGTCCTCGGCCTTCTGGCCCGGCACCGGCAGCGGGGCGACGCGCGGGGTGGTGACACCCGGCTGGGTCGGGGCGGCCAGCTTCGGATCCTTCTTCGGATCCGGCTTCACCTCATCGGGATCCGGGGTGGTGATGCCCGGCTGACTCGGAGTCGGCTTGCTCGGCTGCTGTTCCTCGGTGGGCGCGCCCGGCTCGGGAGCGGTGGTCTCCGGGGTGGGCTCGGTGGTGCCCGGCTGGGCCGGGGCGGGTGCGGGCGTGGTGGGGGTGGTCGGTTCGTTCGGAACAGCCCCGGCCGGCGCCGCGAGAAGAGTGGCCACGACAGCGGCAGCCGCCAGCGGCATCGAAGTGCCCGCCACCGCCCGCTGCGCCCCGTTCGGCTTACGGTGTTTCACTTTTCGCAATCCCTTTCGCACACGATCCCCGACGACCCGTGGGCCGTACGCCGTTCCTGTGGTGAAAGGACTTGCTCCCCCGCAACAGCAACCACGCGACCGCCCGCCGATCGCATCTCTGCGGGGAGTCAACCATAAGATCGTGGTATAGGCAACGCGACGAAATCCCCGCAGCGCCAAGCACACTGGGTAAAGTGCCGCGGGTCACCTCAAGAGAGTGTTAATCCAGGTCGTCGTGGCGCATCAGCTGGCGTGCCGCCTCGGTGACCGAACCGCTCAGCGAGGGGTATACCGAGAAGGTCTGGGCCAGGTCGTTGACGGTCAGATTGTTCTGCACCGCAAGGGCGATCGGCAGGATCAGCTCCGAGGCGATGGGCGCGACCACCACGCCGCCGATGACCACACCGGTCGCGGGGCGGCAGAAGATCTTGACGAAACCCCTGCGCAGTCCGGACATCTTGGCCCGCGGGTTGGTGTTCAGCGGCAGCATCACCGTGCGCGCCGGGACCTCGCCGTTGTCGATGGCGGTCTGGCTGACGCCGACGGTGGCGATCTCCGGGCGAGTGAACACCGCGGAGGCAACGGTTTTCAGCCGAATCGGCACCACGCCCTCACCGAGCGCGTGGTACATCGCGATACGGCCCTGCATGGCGGCCACCGAGGCCAGCGGCAGCAGACCGGTGCAGTCGCCGGCGGCGTAGATGCCGGGCACCGTGGTACGCGAAACCCGGTCCACGCGAAGGTAACCGCCGCGGTCGAGCTCGATGCCGACGCGCTCGATGCCCAGGCCCTCGGTGTTGGGGGTCGAACCGACCGTCATCAGCGCGTGCGAACCGGTGACCGTGCGCCCGTCCGACAGCTTCACCACGATGCCGTCGGCCGTGCGCTCCACGGCGTCGGCGCGCGCGTGCTTGACCAACTCGACGCCACGCTCGGCGAGCGCGTCCTCCAGCACCAGCGCCGCGTCGGCGTCCTCGCCGGGCAGCACCCGGTCGCGGCTGGAAACCAGCTTCACCTGCACGCCCATCTCGGTGTACGCCGAGACGAATTCCGCACCGGTGACACCGGACCCGACTACCACCAGCGTCTCGGGCAGCTCCTGCAGGTCGTAGAGCTGACGCCAGTTCAGGATGCGCTCGCCGTCGGGTTCGGCGCCGGGCAGCACGCGCGGGCTGGCGCCGGTGGCGATGAGCACCACTTCGGCTTCGATGATCTGCTCGGTGCCGGTGGCGAGCTTGGCCAGCACCCGGTGCGCGGCCAGCGGCCCACCGGCATCCAGGATCTCACCGCTGCCCTGCAGCACCGACACCCCGGCGGCCTGCAACTTCGAGCGGATATCGGCGGACTGGGCCAGCGCCAGCGCCTTCACGCGCGCGTTCACCTCGGGCATGTCCACGGTGGCCTGCTCCGGGTCCAGCGTGATGCCCAGATCCTTGGCGCGGCGCAGCGAGGTGCGCACGCCGGTGGAGGCGATGAAAGTCTTGGAGGGCACACAGTCCCAGAGCACGCACGCGCCACCGATGCCGTCACAGTCGATCACCGTTACCGACGCCCCGTGCGCCGAGGCCACCAGCGCCGCCTCGTAACCGGCAGGGCCGCCACCGATGATGGCAATGCGGGTCATGGGTTCCTCCGCTCGAGCAGTCGACCGGGATCTCCGGTGCTGACCCCTACCACGTTATCCGGCGAGCGCCCGGCAACCTTATAGACCCCGAGCTCGCTCCCGGGGGACGGCCCCCGGACCCCCGACAGGCCGCCGCCACGCCGCGCCCCGCGCGGGAAAAAACACAGTCTGGGCCGGATACGGGCGGTAAGGGTCCATTATTGGCTACCCTTTGCTACGTGCCGATCTACGCCGCTTACGGGTCGAACATGGACTCGTCCCAGATGCTCGAGCGCTGTCCGCACTCCCCCATGTCCGGAACGGGCTGGTTGGAGGGCTGGCGGCTCACCTTTGCCGGCGACGATATCGGCTGGGAAGGGCCGCTGGCCACGGTCGTCGAGGACCCGGGATCCCGGGTATTCGTGGTGCTCTACGACGTGTCCCCGGAAGACGAGCAGAGTCTCGATCGCTGGGAGGGTTCCGATTTCGGGATCCACAAGAAGATCCGTCTGCGAGTCACCCGCAATCCCAACAACACCGCTGAAACCACCCTGGCTTGGTTGTACGTCCTGGACGCCTACGAGGGCGGCCTGCCCTCGGCCCGCTACCTCGGGGTGATCGCCGACGCAGCCGAGAAGGCCGGCGCCCCCGAGGATTACGTGCACTCCCTGCGCACCCGCAACAGCAAGAACGTCGGCCCCGGCACCTTCGGGTAGACAACTCCGAAAACCACCGAAGGCCGCCCTCCTGGATCAGGAAGGCGGCCTTCGCCGTGTCAAGGGGATCTAGCCGGCTTGGAGGATGATGTTGCTCAATACCCGCACGCCGACCGACAGAGCTCGCTCATCGATGTCGAAAGTCGGCTGGTGCAGATCCAGTTGCTCGCCCCGACCGGACCAGACGCCCAGGCGCGCCATCGCACCCGGCACCTCCTCCAGGTACCAGGAGAAGTCCTCGCCGCCGCCGGACTGCATGGTGTCGGCCAGCGCGTCCGGGCCCAGGGCACGGATCGCGGACTCGAACATCCGGGTGGACTGCTCGTCGTTGACCACCGGCGGCACGCCGCGCCGGTAGTTCAGCTGGTACCGCACGCCCGTCGGCGCGAGCAGGCCGTCGACGATCTCGTGCACCATCGGCTCCAGCAGCGACCAGGTCGCGTGATCGCCGGTGCGGACCGTGCCGGTGAGCATGCCGGTCTGCGGAATCGCGTTGGGCGCCTTGCCCGCCGAGACCGCACCCCACACCATCACGGTGCTGGTGCGCGGGTCGATGCGGCGGCTGAGCAGACCTGGCAGGCCGGTGATGACGGTGCCGATCGCGTAGACCAGATCGCTGGTCAGGTGCGGGCGCGAGGTGTGCCCGCCCGGCGAATCCAGCACCAGCTCCACGGTGTCGGCGGCGGAGGTGATCGCGCCGACCCGGATGCCGACCCGGCCCACTTCCAGACGCGGGTCGCAGTGCACCGCGAAGATCCGGTCCACGCCCTCCATCGCGCCGGCGGCGACCATGTCGATCGCGCCGCCCGGCATGACCTCCTCGGCGGGCTGGAAGACGAACCGCACGCCGACCGGCAGATTCATCTCCGAGAGCGCGAGCGCGGTGCCGAGCAGGATGGTGGTGTGCGCGTCGTGCCCGCAGGCATGCGAGACACCCGGCACGGTGGAGGCGAAGGACAGACCGGTGAACTCCTGCAACGGGAGCGCGTCCATATCGGCGCGCAGGCCGATGCGCGGCCCGTCGGCCGGGCCGATGTCACAGATCAGGCCGGTGCCGCCGGGCATCTTCTGCGGATTGAGCCCGGCCTTGGTCAGCCAGGAGGAAACGAACTCGGTGGTGCCGAACTCGGTGCGCGACAGTTCCGGGTTGGCGTGAATGTGGCGGCGCCACCCGACCAGGTCGAACGCGTGCTCGGCCAGCCAGGCGTCCACGGCGGCGCGGCCGGCGGCCACGGTGTCGATGACGGCGCGCGGCCCCTTCGGCGTGCGTAGGAACGCCTCCGCGGCATCCACGCCGGCCACCATGGCCTCGTGACCTGCCGCGGTCCCCGTCACCGGGCTCGACCCGCCGGTACTACTCACCGAAACTCCTCCTGTCGTTGAACCAGCCGTTGCAACAACCTGTCTCTCTGTACGTCATCGCGAGCTATCGCCACAGCGGTACGCGCGAGCGCGATCGCACCGTCGAGAACGGCGCGATCCGCCGAGGCATTGATGCTCGCCGCGGCGAAACCGGGCTGATGCGTCACCGCCCCATCGGCCTCGATGCCGATAACCGGGTGGATGCCCGGAATGACGTTGGTGACATTGCCCATATCCGTGCTGCCGAGCGGTCGCTGCGCCTCGAGTTCCGGTGCGATCGGCACCCGTCCCAGGTCGGCGATCTGCTCGCGATAGGCACACAGTAGTGCCGGATCAGGCGTCAGCTCGGTATATGTCGGTGCGAGCGTCCGGATTTCGTGGGTGCAGCCGGTCGCGAGGGCGCCCGCCTCGAAACAATCCGAGCTGCGTCGCATCAGTTCTTCGAGGGATGCGGAGTCACCTGCGCGTAGGTAATACAGCAGTTCCGCACGTCCGGGCACGATGTTCGGGGCTATGCCACCGTTGCCGACTATACCGTGAAGTTGCTGGCCCGGCCGGATATGTTGACGCAGCAAACCAATCGCAACCTGCGCGACGGTGACCGCGTCACCGGCGTTGCGGCCCAGTTCGGGGGCGGCGCTGGCATGCGCTTCCACGCCGTGGAACACCACCTCGATATCGGCCAGCGCCAGCGAGTGCGCGCCCGCGATATCCCGGGGCCCGGGGTGCACCATCATCGCCATCGCGACATCGTCGAAGACGCCCCGATCGAGCATCAGGACCTTGCCGCCGCCACTCTCCTCGGCCGGGGTGCCGAGCACCAGAATGGTGAGGCCCAGATCGTCCGCGAGCTCCGCGAGACCGAGGGCCGCGCCCACCGAGGCGGCGGCAATGATGTTGTGCCCGCAGGCATGTCCCATGCCGGGGAGCGCGTCGTATTCGGCGCAGAGCGCCACCGTCAGCTCGCCGCTGCCGTAACTGGCGCGGAAGGCGGTGGGCAGATCGGCGACACCGGTTTCGATGTGGAAACCGCGTTCGGCCAATGGCTCGATGGTCTTGGCGGCGCTGCGGTGCTCTTCGAACGCCAGCTCGGGTTCGGCGTGAATGCTGTGTGAGAGATCGATCAGTCGGCTCGCGGCCGCCTTGATCGCGACATCCGATCGAGTGCCATCCACCGGAATACGCCCGGCGTCGAGCTCGCCGGGCGACTCATGATGACCGCTGCGCGGTGATGGCATGGAACACAGTGTCGCACTGGTGTGCAAATCGGGCACGGGTAGCGGCCCGTGCCCGGGTCCGGCAGTGAGTTATCCGGCGGCGAACGCCAGGTTCTCCGGGGTGGTCTTGACCGCGAGGCCGTCGAGAGCCTGGGCGTGCAGCGCCCGCTTGATGACCGGCAGGTTCGGCTTGCGGTTGCCGGACAGTGCCGCGGCACGCGCGATGGCGGTGCTCAGCAACGCTTCGGCATCGGCTTTGTCGTCCACGATGCCCGCGGCGATGGCCTGGTCGGCCGCGAAACGGTGGCCGGTGGTCATGGCCAGCACACACACCTGGTTGGTCAGGCGCTCGGTCAGCAGCGCGTTCATGCCGATGGTGAAAGGCATGCCCAGGTTCACCTCGGGCAGGCACCAGAAACCGCGATCGGCGCGCATGACGCGGAAGTCGCAGGAGGTGGCCAGCATCGCGCCCGCACCGAAGGCGTGGCCGTTGAGCGCGGCGACGGTCGGCATCGGGAAGGTCAGCAGCCGGGTGTAGATCGAGTGCACGCGGTCCAGGTACCAGTGCATCTGGTCCAGATTGCCGAACAGCCAGTCGGTGTCGAGGCCGTTGCTGAAGAACTTGCCGGTCGCGGTGGTGACCAGTGCGGCGGGCCCCTCCGACGCCTCGACCTCGTCGAGCAGGGCGTGCACCTGATCGATCCAGTCCGGGTGGAAGCGGTTCTCGTTGTCTGTCTGGCCCTCGGTTCCGAGGTACAGGACGAACACATCACCTTCACGTTCCAGGTACGGCATGCGTGCAGACTATCCCGGCTCGCGGCGCTCCCCTACTCGTGGGTAGCAAGTTTTTCGGAAGTGGGGGCGGGCACGGGTGATGCGACCCGACTATCGTGACTTTCATGCTTGCCGAAGAGGCCGCTCAGGCGATCGCCGAACGTACTGGAGTCCACCGCCACCGGGTCGCGGTGGTGCTCGGATCGGGCTGGCAGGAGGCGGCCGCGGAAATCGGCACGCCCACCGCGTCGGTGCCGATGCCGGAGCTGCCCGGGTTCGGAACACCCAGCGCGCAAGGCCATGTCGGGATGGTGCATTCGGTGCCCATGCATGACAAGTCCGTGCTGCTGCTGATGGGACGTCAGCATTTGTACGAGGGCTATCAACCCGCCGAGGTGGTGCATCCGGTGGCGGCCGCGATCGCGGCGGGCGCGGAGATCGTGCTGCTCACCAATGCCGCGGGCGGAATCCGCGCTGGCCTCGATGTCGGTGAGCCGGTATTGATCAGCGATCACCTCAACCTCACCGGGCGCACGCCGTTGGCCGGGGCCACCTTCGTCGATCTGGTCGACGCGTGGGATCCCGAATTGCGGGCGCTGGCACGTGAAGTCGATCCCAGCCTGACCGACGGCGTCTACGCGGGGCTGACCGGTCCGCAGTACGAGACCCCGGCCGAGATCCGGATGCTGCGCACCATGGGCGCGGATCTGGTCGGTATGTCGACGGTGCTGGAAGCCATCGCCTGCCGGGCGCTGGGCGCACGGGTGCTGGGCATCTCGCTGGTCACCAATCTGGCCGCGGGCATCTCCGGCGCGCATCTGTCCCATGCCGAGGTGCTGGCCGAAGGACAGGCCGCCGCACCGCGCCTGGGCAAACTGATGCGTGGCGTGCTGGAGCGGCTGTAGATGCTGCGGTTCGGCACGGCCGGTCTGCGCGGTCCGCTGCAGGACGGCCCGGACGGCATGAACGTGGAGACGGTGTCGCGGGCGACCGCGGGACTGTGCGTGTGGTTGCGCGGGCGCTGCCTGGGCGGCGGCACGGTAGTGGTGGGGCGCGACGCCCGGCACGGCTCCGCCGAATTCGCCACCGCGACCGCGGAAATCTTTGCGGCGGCGGGTTTTCCGGTGCTGCTGCTGCCGGAACCGGTGCCCACGCCGGTGGTCGCCTACGCGGTCCGTGAGCTGGGCGCGGTGTGCGGGGTGCAGATCACCGCGTCGCACAATCCGCCCGCCGACAACGGGTACAAGGTGTACCTCGACGGTGGTTCGCAGTTGATCGCGCCCGCCGACGCCGAGATCGAACGCTGTATCGAGGCCGTCGCCGAACCCATCGAACGGCTGCCCGTGGTTCCCGCCGACGACGATCTGGTGCGGCGCTACCTGAATCGAGTGGGGCGGCTGCGCGAGCTGATCGGCGGGACCGGAGCCCGCGCCGATATCCGCATCGCCCTGACCGCGCTGCACGGCGTCGGCGGCGCGATCGCGGTGCAAGCGCTTGCGGCAGCGGGCTTCACCGATGTGCACGTGGTGGCCGAGCAGTTCGAACCGGACCCGGACTTCCCGACGGTCGCGTTCCCGAACCCGGAGGAGCCCGGCGCCACCGACCTGCTGCTCGCGCTGGCCGAAAAGGTCGATGCCGAGGTGGCGATCGCGCTCGACCCGGATGCCGACCGGTGCGCTGTCGGGATCCGCGGGCCTGCGGGGTGGCGGATGCTGCGCGGAGACGAAACCGGTGTGCTGCTTGCCGATTGCGTGCTGGGCACGGCGGCTCCGGACTCGTTGGTGGCCACGACAATTGTCTCCTCGCGGCTGTTGTCCAAGCTCGCGCCCGCCCGCGGCGCCCGCTACGCCGAAACCCTGACCGGCTTCAAATGGCTGGCCCGCGCCGGCGACCGCCTCGCCTATGCCTACGAGGAAGCGATCGGGCACTGCGTCGATCCGTCCGCGGTGCGCGACAAGGACGGTATTTCCGCCGCCGTGGTCACCGCCGACCTGGTCGCGCGCCTGAAGGCCCGTGGCCGCACGCTCCAGGACGAACTCGACGACTACGCACTGGAATTCGGCCTGCACGCGGGCGCACAGGTGTCCTTGCGCCTGCCCGATGTGACCGCTGCCGCCGCCGTAGTGGGTCGGCTGCGCACCGACCCACCCAGCGAAATCGCGGGCGAGCCGGTGAAATACACCGATCTGCTCCAGGCTCGGGGCCGAATGCACACCGACGCACTGGTTTTCGAAGGCACTACCTTCCGGATCGTGGTCCGGCCGTCCGGCACGGAGCCGAAGCTGAAGTACTACCTGGAAGTCGTCGAGCCCGTCCCGGAGCGCGCCGCCCTCGGCGCGGCGAAAGCCGCCGCCGCGGAACACCTCTCACGACTGCGAGAATTCACTCGGAATTCGTGATCCGGAGCGATCGGTATCCGCTCAGCGGGGGCCGAATTGGCGGTCGCCCGCGTCACCCAGGCCCGGGACGATGTAGGCGTTCTCGTTCAACCCCGCGTCGACCACGGCGGTGACCAACCGCACCGGCAGGCCCGAATCTGCCAGCGTGGCAACGCCTTCCGGAGCGGCGACGACACAGACCGCGGTGATGTCGGTGGCGCCGCGCGCGACGAGCAGCTCCAGGGTGTGCCGCATCGAGCCGCCGGTGGCCAGCATCGGATCGAGCACATAGACCGGCAGGCCCGCCAGGTCCTCGGGCAGCGACTGCATGTACGGGACCGGCTGATGGGTGTCCTCGTCCCGGGCGATGCCGACGAAACCGACCCGGGCATCGGGGATCATCTCCACGGCCGCGTCGATCATGCCCAGCCCGGCCCGCAGCACCGGTACCAGCAGCGGCGGTTGCGCCAGCCGCACACCCTCGGTGAACGCCACCGGGGTGGAGATCTCGAAAGTGGTGACCGGGGCCTCCCGCAGCGCCTCGTAGATCAGTACCCGGGTCAGATCACGCAGGGCGGCACGGAAGGCCGCGTTCGGGGTCCGCGCGTCGCGCATGGTGGTCAGCAAGGCGGCGGCAAGTGGGTGCTCCACGGTGTGCGTACGCATGCCGAAACGATAAGGTCGTAGAAAGTTTTTTTCGACCAGCTGGAACCGATTCACAAGGCCGCGCGTCGAACTAAGTGGATGACGTACTCTGCCTGGGAAGAAACGGATGGGGGAAGCACTAAATGGCTAAGAACTTTTCGGCCGACGCCGAGGGCATCGCCACCTACAGCGCGACCGCCGAGGTGATGGCCACCGAGATGACCGCCGCGGCCGCGAGCGCGGCCGGCGGGAACCCGGCGCTCCTCGGTCCGATCATGGGGTTGATCGGCGGTGATTTCATGGCCGCCTATGCCGCGGCGCATGCCGGGCAGGTCGCCACCATCGCACAGCTTTCGGCGGTGCTGTCGAGTATGGGCCTGGCCACGGGGACCGCGGCCGCCGCGATCACCGAGCAGGACCTGAGCGCCGCGGCCGGATTCAAGTCCGCCGACCTGGACGGGTGATCCGGTGATCGACATCAATCTGCTGGCCCAGCCACTGATCAACCTGCTGAGCAGTTTCGGCTCCGGCGTGATCCCGTCCGGCGGCCCGTCCGACTCGCTGACCTCGGCGTCCTCCGCCCTCGAGCAGCTGCATCTGCTGGGCAAGAACAGCATCAACCAGCTGAACACCGCGCTGGACGGCGCCACCGCCGACTCCGCCACCGCGAAGGCGCTGCGGGTGCAGACCTCCTCCGCCCAGACTTCGGACCTGCTGACCGAGATGGCCACGGTCGTCAATCAGGCCGCCGCACAGGTCGAGACCGGTCAGAAGGAACTCGACACCGTCGTCCAATCCTTCGTCAGCAACGCGACCAGCCTGCTGCCCACCCTCACCACCCCGGTCGGTGTGACGGCGCTGGTGAGCACGGCGATCGATCACCTCAATCAGGGCATCGGCGTGGTCAACAAGACGCAGACCGAGCTGAATACCTCGACCGCGAGCATGAAGGAGCTGACGCCGGCACCGTCCACCACGCCCGCGTCCACCAACACCAACCTGCTCTCCACCGCCAAGTCCGCACTGGACAGCTTGACCAGCGGCACCGGCGGCCTGGCCAACACCGCGCTGAGCACCGGCACGTCCTTGCTGACCAGCGCCACCAAGGGCTCGACGAGCAAGACCGCGACCTCGACCCCGAGCAGCTCGAACACCTCGACCGCCAAGCAGAACACCGGCGAGGTCAAGACCGAGAAGACAGAGAATGGCGGCGTGAAAATCACTCTGCCGGACGGCAGCGTGGTGGAGGCGCCGAACGAGAAGGCCGCCAAGGCGGTCACCTCGGCCCTGTCCGCCGTCGGCACGCCGTACGTATGGGGCGGCAACGACCCGAAGAACGGCATCGACTGCTCGGGCCTGACGAAGTGGGCCTACAGCGAGGCCGGCGTGGAACTGCCGCGCCTGGCCCAGGAACAGCACATCGGAAAACAGCAGATCTCGCCCGGTGACCTGCAGCCCGGCGACCTGGCCGTGTGGGACGGCCACGTCGCCATGGTGGTCGGCAACGGGCAACTCGTCGAGGCCGGCGATCCGGTCTCGGTCAGTTCCATCCGAACGGAGAACATAGGTATGGAGTTCTACGGCTTCTATAGGCCTACCGAATGAGCCAGCCGCAGGAGATCCCGAACGTCACCGTGGCGGCCAGCCAGAATCGGTCCGGCACCATCGCGGTGCGCGCCACCGACCAGGGCATGCCGGTCGAGATCAAGTTCGAGCGCAGCGAATACCGTTACGGCGCACAGGCTCTCGCGGCCGAGATCCTGCGCCTGACGAAGCGCTCCGCGATCGCCGCCCGGGCCCGCCGCCGCGAGGTGCTGGCCGAGACGGGCATGTCCCCCGAGGTGCTGGACAAGCTCGGCTTGCCCACCCGGCAGCAGGCGGTCGACGAACTGGACCGGATGGACGACGAGGACACGGGTCCTACGAGCTGGATGAGGCCGGTATGAGTGCCGAGATGGACGCGCTGGTCGCCAACGCGACGGCGAAGCTGGAGGCCCTCGAGGCCGCGCTGTACGGCCTCAAGCAGGTGCGCGGGGCCTTCACCACCGAGGACGGCGCGGTCAGCGTCGAGGTGGACAGCGACGGCGCGCTGACCGGGCTGAAGCTGTCGGAGGCGGTCACTTCGATGGCGCCGGCCGACGTCAGCCAGCTGATCGTGTGGGCCTGCCGGCAGGCAGCGGAGGACGCCGGCGGGCAGCGCTCGAACGTCATTGCCGCACTGAACGAGTCGTTCGCACCCGCCGCGGAGGCCACTCCGGGGTCCGTTGGGGGCGGTCGAGATAGTGCCTGACGCGGCGAGTCGTTAGGCTTCCGCTCATGGCTTCTGGAGACATCGTCCCGATCGAGCTCGGCCTGACCGACGGCGATCTCGTCACACTGTGGGCACCGCGCTGGCGAGACGGTGACGACGAGTGGGAGGCGTTCCTCGGACACGAGGATTCGCTCTATGGTTTCGAGTCGGTCGCGGAGCTGGCCGCGTTCATCCGGACCGACTCCGACAACGACCTCGTCGACCATCCCGCGTGGAAGGTCGTCGCCGGTCTGTCGGCGGCCGAACTGGAGCCCGAGGATACGCACTCCTACGATCTGGTCGCGGTGCCGGAGCTGGCGGCCGGTGATCCCGATATGGACACCGTCGCCGAGCTCGAGGACACCCTGTCGATGGTGCGCAACATCGGTGAGGTGTGCGAGCTGGAAGTCGTCACCAAGTTCTTCGGCTCGCATCCGGCGCTCGGCGCGCTGGCCGCCGGTGCGAGCTTCTTCGCCGACCGCGAGGGCGAGGAGATCTGGGACCAGATCGGCGCCGCCATCGTCAAGGATTGGGACAACGTCCTCGACGCCGTCGACTCGGTCGTCTCGGTCCCCGAGGTCGACAAGGCGGCCGTGGCGGTCGCCGAGGCGGAACTGCTCGCTGCCGAGGAGAACGTCGTCGACGCCGACGACGTAGCCGACAGCGAAGAGGAAGAAGAGTTCGAAACCGTCGACCTGACCAAGGACGACGAGGACGAGGAAGAAGACGAGGACGACTCGTTCTGGCACGAGGTCGGCATCGACCCGGTCAAGATCATCACCTCCGAGAGCACCTACTTCACGCTGCGCTGCTATCTCGACGACGAACCGATCTTCCTCGGCAAGGACGGCACCATCTCGGTGTTCGGTAGCGAGCGGGCCCTGGCCCGCTACCTGGCCGACGATCACGAGCACGACCTGTCCCGGGTGAGCACCTACACCGATGTGCAGACCGCGGCGGTGGACGGTTCGCTCGAGGTCGAGGTGACCGACGAGAACGTCTACGTGCTGCCCGGTCTGACCGAGGATCTGGGCGAGGGCCCGGGCGCGGTCGACTTCGAGCAGCTCGAACTGGCAGTGGAATTGTTCACCGACGCTTCCGATTACGCCGAGGACGACGCGGTCGAGCAGGCGCTGGCGGTGTCCACCCCGCTGGGCTGGTATGTGTCCTACCTGCTCAACCCGGATCCGACCCGGATGGCGCCGAACCCGCCGTTCGACGCGGAATCCAAGGCGTGGCGCGAACTCGAGCGCAATTTCGAGTCGCGGCTCGACCCGCAGAAGTAGCAGATCGTTCGAGGAGCCCGGCCCCATATCCAGGGGCCGGGCTCTTTCGCGTCAGCGGAGGCGGATCCAGATCTGTTCGGCGCGGCCGAGTAGGCGGTGGTCAGAGCCGTAGATGGCGGTGGAGGCGTAGGACTTGCGGCCCTGGTCGCCGTGGTTCTGGCCGATGACGACGCATTTCTCGCCGACTGCGGGGAGGTCGAAGACGGTTGCGGTCATCGAGCCGAGGAGTGCGGGGCGTTCGAACATGGCGTCCAGTGACCAGCCGCCGGGGCAGTCCATGGCGGCCCACAGCAGGGGGGTGTCGATGGGCAGGGTGTCGTCGGGTGACCAGGGGGCGGCGACCAGTCCCTCCGATACTGGTCCGGCTTCGATCCGCAGCCCATCGGTGCGGGCGCTGCCGCAGACGAAGCAGGACGCGAACATCTCGTTGGCCTGATACGAGCTGGATGCTGCCTCGGCCGTTCCGTATGGAACCGCTTGCGGCACATCGCGTTCGAACGCACCGGGGCGAGATTCGGCGATCAGCGTCGCCCCGTCGAAGAGCTTGCCGTCACTTAGTTGCAGCGGTGTCTCCAGCGGAGGCTTGTTCCGCAGCATCACAGTCACTGCGGCGTCGGGGTGTTGCTCCGCCAGCAGTCCGCCCACGTAACCGCCGTTTCCGGAGCCGGGCGGCCCGTTGAAGCGACGTGAAATCTGCAATGCCGTCATGTTCACCCACGCTAGATCCTTCGCTTCGCTCAGGATGACAGGGGTTGTCGTCCGAGCGCAGCGAAGAATCTTCCCGCGGCCCGGCGGCGTTAACCGAGCAGCACCGCGTAACCGGGCTTGATGATGTCGTCGATGATGCGCAGACGTTCCGGGAACGGGATGAACGCCGACTTCATCGCGTTGATGGTGAAGCGCTCCAGATCCGACCAGCCGTAACCGAAGGTCTGCACCAGCTTCAGCATCTCCTGGCTCATGCTGGTGTCGCTCATCAGGCGGTTGTCGGTGTTGACGGTGACGCGGAACCGCAGCCGGGCGAGCAGGTCGAACGGGTGCTTGTCCAGGGACGGCACCGCGCCGGTCTGCACGTTGGACGACGGACACAGCTCCAGCGGGATCCGCTTGTTGCGGACATAGTTCGCGACCAGGCCGAGCTGTGCGTCCTCGATGGCTCCGGGCACCTTGATGTCATCGGTGATCCGCACACCGTGGCCCAGGCGGTCGCAACCGCAGAAGGCCAGCGCCTCGTGGATCGACGGCAGGCCGAACGCCTCACCGGCGTGGATGGTGAAGTTCGCGCTGTTGGCCCGCATGTATTCGAAGGCGTCCAGGTGCCGGCTGGGCGGATAACCGGCTTCCGCGCCGGCGATATCGAAACCGCCGACACCCCGATCGCGCCACCGCACCGTGAGCTCGGCGATCTCGCGTGAGCGCGCCGCATGCCGCATGGCGGTGAGCAGGCAGGTCACCACGATCGGGTGCCCGTCGGCGGCCGCGAGCTTCTCGCCCTCCCGGAAACCGGCGAGGGTGTGCTCGACCACCTCGTCCAGGGAGAGGCCACGTTCCAGGTGCTGTTCGGGGGCGAAGCGCACCTCGGCGTAGACGACACCGTCCGCGGCGAGGTCCTGCGCGCATTCGCTGGCGACGCGGCGCAGCCCCTCGGGGGTCTGCATGACCGCGACGGTGTGGTCGAAGGTTTCCAGATACCGTTCCAGCGAACCGCTGTCGGCGGCGTCCCGGAACCAATTGCCCAGGGTGACGGCATCATTGGCGGGTAGTTGGTCGTAACCGCAATCGGCGGCGAGCTCCAGCACGGTCGCGGGCCGCAGACCACCGTCGAGGTGATCGTGCAACAGCGCCTTGGGAGCTTGGCGGATCGAGGCAAGCGTCAAAGGCATCGGTCCTGTCATGTACACACGCTAGCGCTCGCCGCCCCTTCCGGCACCCCGGTTCGTGTGGGTGATCACATCATCGGGCGATCCGGTCCAGAAGTACCGGCGGCGCGGTCTTCTGGTCCAGGTCGCCGATGTCGATCGCGGCCGTCAAGGCGGACTGCGCGCCCGCGAATGCTTCCGGGGTATCGCTGTGCAGCGTGAGCAGAGGTTGGCCCGCGGTAACGGAATCGCCGGGCTTGGCGTGCATTTCGATGCCCGCGCCGAATTGCACCGGGTCGCCCTGGCGCGCCCGGCCCGCGCCCAGCCGCCACGCGGCGATGCCGACGCCCATGGCGTCGAGGCGGGTGAGCACGCCGTCACGATCGGCGCGCACGACCTCGGTGTGCCGCGCCCTGGGCAGCGCCGCATCGGGGTCGCCGCCCTGGGCCTTGACCATCGCACGCCAGTGGTCCATCGCGCGGCCGTCCGCGAGGGCAGCCGCGGGATCGACATCCAGGCCCGCGAGCGCCACCATTTCCCGGGCCAGCGCGATGGTCAGCTCGACGATGTCGGCGGGACCACCGCCCGCGAGCACCTCCACCGATTCGGCGACCTCGAGCGCGTTGCCCGCGGTGCGGCCGAGCGGGGTATCCATCGAGGTCAGCAACGCCACGGTCCGGACACCGGAATCAGTGCCCAGTTCGACCATGGCCGTAGCCAATTCGCGCGCGTCCGCCAGGGACTTCATGAAGGCGCCGGTTCCGACCTTCACGTCGAGCACCAGTGCCGCGGTGCCTTCGGCGATCTTCTTGCTCATGATCGAACTGGCGATCAGTGGAATGGACTCGACTGTCCCGGTGACGTCCCGTAACGCGTACAGCCGCTTGTCGGCCGGAGCCAGATCCGCCCCGGCCGCGCACACCACCGCACCGATCTCCGGGTCCGCCAGCATCTCCCGCATCCGCTCGACCGAGACATCGGCCCGCCATCCCGGAATCGACTCCAGCTTGTCCAGCGTCCCGCCGGTGTGCCCGAGCCCCCGCCCGGACAGCTGCGGCACCGCGGCCCCGCACGCCGCCACCAGCGGCGCCAACGGCAACGTGATCTTGTCCCCCACCCCGCCGGTCGAATGCTTGTCCACGGTCGGCCGCGGCAGATCGGTGAAATCCATCCGGCTGCCGGAGGCGATCATCGCGGCCGTCCACCGCGCCGTCTCCCGCCGCGTCATCCCCCGCCACACGATCGCCATCGCCAACGCGCTCATCTGCTCGTCGGCGACTTCGCCTTTGGTGAATCGATCGATCACCCAATCGATTTGGGCATCCGAGAGTTCCCCGCCATCCCGCTTGGCCGTAATGATCGAAACCGCATCCACCGCCGTCATCCGGCCAGTCTCGCACGGGACACCCGCGGGCACTGGTCCTTGCCGGTGCCCTCCGATAGCCTCGCTGCATCATTCGTTCGGAGCGAACTGCTGAGCCTAGAGCTGCCCGGCGTCCAGGTCGTCTGGGCCGAAGGCGTCGGGCAGTAGCTCGCGCAGCGGCTTGGCCCCGGCTCTGTGGTCGACCAGAAGGTCGGGTCCGCCGTGTTCGTAGAGCAGCTGACGGCAGCGGCCGCAGGGCATCAGGATTTCGCCGCGGGAATCGGTGACGGAGACCGCGAGTAGGCGTCCCCCACCGCCGGAATGGAGGTTACCGATGAGTACACATTCGGCGCAGAGGCCCAATCCGTATGAGACATTCTCCACATTGCACCCGCTCACAATTCGACCATCGGAGCTGAGAGCTGCGGCCCCGACCGGAAACCGCGAGTACGGCGCATAGGCATTTCGCATGACTTGAATTGCGTTGTCACGCAGGACATTCCAGTCGATTTCCGGCATCGGAAACCCTCCGTTCGCCGAGCCGGGCGCGGCCGCGAGAGGGCTGCGGCGCACCCCTTTACGCATTGAATGAGGTAAACCTAAGTCGCCTCAATGTAGCGCAACGCACGGCACGCCGAATTAGTTCCGGCATTAGTAGGGGATTAGAGTCCACAACAGATCGGTTCAGGTTCCCGGCGGCGGGCCAGCGCTTCAGGAACAAAGCGCGCCCACCTGGGCATTAGCCCCCTCCCGCAGTCGGAAACAGGGCCTGTTACCGGGTCCATCAACGACGTTGGAGGCACCGCACTCTATGACCACGATAGAAGCTCCGGCCCCGCCGAAGCGGAAGTTCACGCTGTATCGAGGCGACCCGGGTATGTGGTCCTGGGCGCTGCACCGGATCACCGGTGTCACCATCTTCTTCTTCCTCTTCGTGCACGTCTTGGACACCGCACTGGTCCGGGTCAGCCCCGATACCTACGACCAGGCCATCGAGACCTACAAGACCCCCATCGTCGCCCTGATGGAGATGGGCCTCGTGGTCTGCGTGCTGTTCCACGCCCTCAACGGCGTTCGCGTCATCCTGGTCGACTTCTGGTCCAAGGGCCCGAAGTACCAGACGGTGATGCTCTGGGTCATCCTCACGCTGGTGGCCCTGCTGGCCATCCCCGCTATCGGCCGCATGTTCTTCTACCTGTTCACGGAGCACTGATATGTCGGCACCTGTTATCGGGAAGTCCTACGACCGCCCCGCGAGCCTGGACCTGCCGCGCTCGCCGCGCGCCCGCTCCAACAACAACTTCGAGAAGTACGCGTGGCTGTTCATGCGCTTCTCCGGTGTGCTGCTGATCTTCCTCGTGCTCGGCCACATGACGATCATGCTGCTGCTCGACGGCGGCGTGAAGCGCCTGAACTTCGCCTTCGTGGCGGGCCGCTGGTCCTCCCCGTTCTGGCAGATCTGGGACCTCACCATGCTGTGGCTGGCCCAGCTGCACGGCGGCAACGGCCTGCGCACCGTCATCGACGATTACTCGCGCAAAGACTCCACCCGCTTCTGGCTGAAGGCCGCGCTGGCTGTCTCCATGATCCTGGTCATGGGTGTCGGCACCTATGTCATCTTCACCTTCGACCCCAACATCAGTTAGGAACAGGCGAACTCGCAATGAGTGATTCCCGCATTCAGGAGCATCGCTACGACGTCGTGATCGTCGGTGCCGGTGGCGCCGGCATGCGCGCGGCGATCGAAGCAGGCCCGCGTGCCCGGACGGCTGTTCTGACCAAGCTGTACCCGACCCGCAGCCACACCGGCGCGGCCCAGGGCGGCATGTGCGCCGCGCTGGCGAACGTCGAAGAAGACAACTGGGAATGGCACACCTTCGACACCGTCAAGGGTGGCGATTACCTCGTCGACCAGGATGCCGCGGAGATCATGGCCAAGGAGGCCATCGACGCGGTGATGGACCTGGAGAAGATGGGTCTGCCGTTCAACCGGACCCCCGAAGGCAAGATCGACCAGCGTCGTTTCGGTGGCCACACCCGCGATCACGGTAAGGCGCCGGTCCGCCGCGCGTGTTACGCCGCCGACCGCACCGGCCACATGATTCTGCAGACGCTGTACCAGAACTGCGTCAAGCACGACGTGGAGTTCTTCAACGAGTTCTACGTGCTCGACCTGGTCATGACCGACTCCGACCGCGGCCCCGTGGCCACCGGTGTGGTCGCCTACGAGCTGGCCACCGGCGACATCCACGTCTTCCACGCGAAGTCGATCGTGTTCGCCACCGGCGGTTCGGGTCGCATGTACAAGACCACTTCCAATGCCCACACCCTCACCGGTGACGGCATGGCCATCGTCTTCCGCAAGGGTCTGCCCTTGGAGGACATGGAGTTCCACCAGTTCCATCCGACCGGCCTCGCGGGTCTGGGCATCCTCATCTCCGAGGCTGTCCGCGGCGAGGGCGGCATCCTGCGCAACGCCTCCGGTGAGCGCTTCATGGAGCGCTACGCCCCCACCATCAAGGACCTCGCGCCGCGTGACATCGTCGCCCGCTCGATGGTGCTCGAGGTGCTCGAAGGCCGTGGCGCCGGACCGAACAAGGATTACGTCTACATCGACGTGACCCACCTCGGCGAGGACGTGCTGGAGGAGAAGCTGCCCGACATCACCGAGTTCGCCCGCACCTACCTGGGTGTGGACCCGGTGCACGAGCTGGTGCCGGTCATGCCGACCTGCCACTACGTGATGGGCGGCATCCCGACCCGCATCCGCGGCGAGGTGCTGCGCAACAACACCGACGTGGTGCCCGGCCTGTACGCCGCCGGCGAATGCGCCTGTGTCTCGGTGCACGGCTCGAATCGTCTCGGCACCAACTCGCTGCTCGACATCAACGTGTTCGGCCGGCGCGCGGGTATCGCCGCCGCCGAGTACGCGCTGCGCACCGAGTTCGTCGAGATGCCGGAGAACCCGGCGGCGATGGTGCAGGACTGGCTGGCGCTGATCCTGTCCGATCACGGCAACGAGCGGGTCGCCGATATTCGCACCGAACTGCAGTACACGATGGATATGAACGCCGCCGTGTTCCGCACCGAGGACACCCTCAAGCAGGCGCTGACCGATATCCACGCGCTCAAGGAGCGGTACACGCGGATCACGGTGCAGGACAAGGGCAAGCGCTACAACAGCGACCTGCTCGAGGCCGTGGAGCTGGGCTTCCTGCTGGAGCTGGCCGAGGTCACCGTGGTCGGCGCGCTCAACCGCAAGGAATCGCGCGGCGGCCACGCCCGCGAGGACTACCCGGACCGCGACGACACCAACTACATGCGCCACACCATGGCGTACAAGACCGGTCCGGATCTGATCTCCGATATCCGCCTGGATTACAAGCCGGTGGTGCAGACCCGTTACGAGCCGATGGAGCGTAAGTACTGATGACTGCCACACTCGACAAGGCGGATACGCAGAAGCCCGCTCCGGTCCCCGAGGGCTCGGTCATGGTCACCGTCAAGGTGGCCCGGTTCAACCCGGAGGACGACAAGGGCGCGCACTGGGAGTCCTTCCAGGTGCCGGTGCTGTCGACCGACCGTTTCCTGAACGTGCTGATCTACATCAAGTCCTACCTGGACGGCACGCTCACCTTCCGCCGCTCCTGTGCCCACGGCGTGTGTGGTTCGGACGCCATGCGGATCAACGGTGTGAACCGGCTGGCCTGCAAGGTCCTGATGAAGGACATGCTGCCCAAGAACGGCAAGCCGCTCACCATCTCCGTCGAGCCGATCCGCGGCCTGCCCGTGGAGAAGGACCTCGTGGTGAACATGGAGCCGTTCTTCGACGCGTTCCGCGCGGTGAAGCCCTACCTGATGACCTCGGGTAACGAGCCCACCCGCGAGCGCATCCAGAGCCAGGCCGACCGCGCCCGGTTCGACGACACCACCAAGTGCATCCTGTGCGCCTGCTGCACCACCTCCTGCCCCGTGTACTGGAGCGACGGCAGCTACTTCGGCCCGGCCGCGATCGTGAACGCCCACCGCTTCATCTTCGACAGCCGCGACGAAGGCGCCCGCGAACGCCTCGACATCCTCAACGACGTCGAAGGCGTATGGCGCTGCCGCACCACCTTCAACTGCACCGACGCCTGCCCCCGCGGCATCGAGGTCACCAAGGCCATCCAGGAAGTCAAGCGTGCCCTGCTCTTCACGCGCTAAATCTCCAAAAGCGAAGGCCGCCCGCTTCTCCGGAAGCAGGGCGGCCTTTGTCGTTCCCGACCGCCGTCTAGGTCCGCGGGAAGTTCTCGATGTGATCCACCAGTTTGGCACCAAGAACCGAAATGATCATGAAGCTCCCGAACCAGTTCACCGTTCGTTCCGCCGCACCCCACAGCCAGCTGTCGCGCCAATCGGAAGGGTTGTCCGGCTCCGCATCGCCGGCCGCCTCCGCCCAGATACCGGTCCGCGCAACGGCATAGCCGGCAACGAAGGTGAAGGTGGCGATGTAGTTGACCCAATGACCAGGGCCGAGATTGCGCCACACCACCACCCCGACCAGCACAAGCCCTCCCACGGCGAACAGCAGTGTCAGCCGGGTAGCCCAGATCACTCGAGTCAGCCGATCCGCGACACCCAAGCGTGCAGACGAGGACGCCGCTCCCGTGAACAACGCTCGCAGATTGAACGCCCCTTCAGCTCGTAACAATGCGACCAGCTTGACCAGATCGTCCCTGCGCTCACTCAGCCATGTCCATCCGAAGGCAGCGACATTCCACGGTGGTCGCGCGAAACCTCGGTAGTACAGCAGGCCTCGGACGTGCGAGCGGTTCCGCAGAAACCCCCGGCCGCGGAGATCGTCTCGTTCGACAGTCCGGCCGCCACGCCGGGTCTGCCATCGATTCAGCTTCTGGACTCGCCTACCGTTGCGACGCCGAGCGGGCCTATGGTGATGGCAACGCTTCCACTCGCCCAGGACCCGGTTCCGGCATGGGTGACCGGTGGTCGTCAGGGGATACTCACAAATCACCGGCCATACGGTGCCGCGCGACCACCACACCGCTGTTGCCAATACTCCGGCGACAATCGGAAAGACGACGGCGAATGACACCGGCCACGGGATCCCTGACGGGCTCACATCTTCGAACCATCCCCCGGCGCGCCCCCACAGGTCCGCGAGGTGTTTGATTACCTCCGCCATAGCGAGAGCATACGGACCTGCGGCCAGGGTCGTAGGACGATCGAGTCAGTGTTTCAGTTTTACTGTGCCCCTGCAACTTTCGAGCGGGAGTGGGCGGCGCGCTCGGGGGTGTCGTCGTCCATGGTGGCGAAGAACGCGCCGACGACGTCCTCGATCTCCGAGATCGATTCCGCGCAATACAGAATCGGCTGGTAGTGGGTGATGTCGTAGGTGGCGGTGCCCATTTCGATCACGTCCAGGGGGCGGAGGTCGGCGTCGCGGAATTCGGTGATCTCGCCGAAGGAGGAGAGGAGACCGGCGCCGTAGCAACGGATTTCGTCGCGTTCGCGGACTACGCCGAATTCCATGGAGAACCAGAAGACGTCGGCGAGGAATTTCAGGGCCTTGTCGGTGGTCAGGCGGTTCACGGCTTCGCCGACGGTTTGGTAGATGGCGGCGAAGCGGGGGCTGGCGATCTGGTTGGCGTGGCCGATGATTTCGTGGATGGCGTCGGGCTCGGGAGTGTAGAGCGGGGCGGAGTGGTGACGGATGTACTGGGTGGAGTGGAAGATTCGGTCGGCGAAGGAGCCGAAGAACTCGCGCAGCGGCACCAGGCCGGCGGCTGGTACGTAGCGGAAACCGCTGAGCGGGAACAGTTTCTCGGAGACTTCGTCCAGTTGCGGGATGCGATCGCCGGGCAGGCCGAGCCGGGCGGCGGCGTCGAGCACCTCCCGGCAGGCGAAGGTCTCGTGCTTGCGCGCGAGCTCGTAGGAAACCGTTCGCCACACCTGTTGTTCTTCCTCGGTGTAGGCGATGCGGGGCAGCGGCTGTCCGGGTGCGTACTCGAGCGCCAGCGCGGCGATGGCGTTGCGACGGGTGCGGTAGTCGGGATCGCCGACACCGGGGTGCTCGTCGCTGAGGTGCACCGTCACATCGCCGTCGCCGCTGCGGGTTACGGGGGAGTACAGCTGAGCTTCGGTGAACATGCCTCAAGGCAAGCACCGCCCGACCGCCGCGACAACGAAAGCCCGTCCAGGTGCGCAATCTGCCTAGGAAACGCGGGTCGCACTGGTCAGTGGTAGGCGTGCACCACCGCATGTCCCTTGCCGCGGCCGATCAACCATTTGTTGACCGGCGTGGTGATGACGAACGCGACCGCGAAGGCCACCGCGAGGGCGCCCCAGAAGAGCAGGTCGCCGAGGCCGGCGTGCATCGCGCCGGGAATCAGCAGCAGCATCGCGTTGTCGACGATCTCCATGACGGTGATCGAAACGGTGTCCGCGGCCAGCGCGATCGACAGCGCCGCACCGAAGGCGACCCCGGCCTTCATGACCCCGCGCATGGTCAGGGCGTACCCGAAGACGAAGGCCAGCACGATCGCCAGCGCCATGGTGGCGGTGTTGTTCCAATTCAACGCGGTACCGATCACCATGCCGAGTACCTCGCCGATGGCGCAGCCGGTGAGACAGTGCAAAGTCGCCTGCGCGGCCATTTGCCAGCTCGCTGATCCGTGCTGCGTAGTGTGCGCGGCATGGTCGTGCACGGCGTGCCCCTGAGATGCGTGTCCGGAGTCTTCGACATGCTCGGCGGGGGTCCCGTGCTCGTGATCCATGCCGGGAACTATACCCCCCTAGGGTAATTGGTCAAGTTGTCTTCGCAACCTTCACTGCCGGATTTGCCGCATATGAGCGGGGTCATGGCGCAAGATGGCGAAAGTCCTGTGGACGACTACGGCCGGCCACAACGAAGGAGGACGCCTTGCGCACCGTTCGAATCGATCTCGACCAGAAGTTGCTGGCCGCGGCGGCCGCCATCATGGGCACCGCCGAGACCAACGCCACCGTCAACGAGGCCCTGCGCCGAATCGTGGTGCACGAGCGGCAACTTCACAATCTGGAGCGCATCG
The DNA here is from genome assembly GCF_015355755.1 of Nocardia sp. XZ_19_385. Taxonomy (NCBI): domain Bacteria; kingdom Bacillati; phylum Actinomycetota; class Actinomycetes; order Mycobacteriales; family Nocardiaceae; genus Nocardia; species Nocardia sp. XZ_19_385. The sequence goes on along the minus strand of NZ_JACVEE010000002.1, from coordinate 2,213,544 downwards.
CCTCGGCGGCACTGTGCCCGCTCCCGGCGCTGGACTCGGGTGCCGTGGTCGACGGTTAGGCCGGTTTGGCGCACCGGGTATCGGGTGGTGCGACGAGTTCGTTCAGATATTTCATGACCGGCTCGTCGATGCACGGCACTCCGTCAAAGACCGCGCCGTGCTGGAAGCCCTCGAAGGTGAGCAATGATGCGCCGAGGGCTTTGGCGAGATTCACCCCGCCTTGATAGTGCGTCGCCGGATCGCCGGTCGTCGCCACCACCACCGTTTTCGGCAGACCCGGCGCAGTGAGCTGATGCGGCTGGGAGTTCGGCGGCACCGGCCAGAAGGCGCAGACGTCCAGCGCGATTTCCGGCGCCAGCTCGCCCGGGTCGAAGATCGGCCCGGCCGCGCGGTAGCGGCGTTCCAGGTCGGTCGCGACGGCACGATCGGTGACGCGCGCGTCCTCCAGGCAGAGCACGGCCTTGAACACGTAGTCGCCGTTCTCGCCGCCCGGACTGAGCGTGCCCTCCTCGAAGGGGAACGACTCCCCCCGCTTGACGATCCCCAGCACATTGGTGAGCTCCGGCCAGAACCTCGGGTGGTAGAGCGCGTTGATGGTGATGCTCAGCACGTCGGAGTACCCCAGCTTGTCGGGGTCCAGCAGCACCGCGGGCTCACGCAGCGTCTTCAACAGCGCGCGGAACACCTCGGTGCTGCGCGCCGGATCGGTGCCGAGCGGGCAATCGGGGGCCTTCGCGCAGTCGGCGGCGTAGGCCTCGAAGGCGCGCTGGAACGCGGCGCCGTCGACGACCGAGTCGTCGATGTTGCGCGCGGGGTCGATACCGCCGTCGAGCACCATCGCGCGGACCCGAGTGGGGAACAACTCGGCGTAGGTGGACCCGAGGCGAGTGCCGTAGGAGACGCCGAAATAGGTGAGCTTCTCGTCGCCGAGCACCGCGCGCACCACATCGAGATCGCGGGCCACATCGACGGTTCCGATATGCGCGACCAGGTCCAGGCCGGACCGTTGCACGCACGAGGTGGCGAAATCCTCGTGCTCCTCCTCGATCTGATCGATTTCACCCCAGGCATTGCTGAAGCCGAGGAGTTGCCGCTCCACCGCCAGCTGTTCGCTGTCCTGGCAATCCAGGCGCGGTGTGGAGGCGCCGAGACCGCGCACGTCCATGCCGATCACATCGAAACGTTCGCCCAGCGGCGACTCGGCCAGGCCGACCGGCATGGTCAGGCCGGGCCCGCCCGGACCGCCCGGATTGGTGACCACCGATCCGATCTTCGCGCCGCGAGCCCGTAAGCGGGACAAGGCGATCAGCGCGGTATCACCGGCCGGGTCGGCGTAGTCGATGGGCACCGTCACCCGGGCGCATTCCAAGGCGACCTCGACCTCGGCGGTGCCCTCGTAGCCCGCACAGGAACCCCAGCTGATCTGCTGCTGGTAGAAGCGGTCCAGCGTCGGCCCCGGCGACGGCGTGACGGCGGGTGCGCTGGAGCAGGCGGCCGCGAGCAGTGCGGCCGCGGCGACGATTGCCTTGCGGCGTATCAACATTCACTATCCCTCGGATCCGGCTGTGCACAGTCTGCCCGACCGCCTGCCGGCCGCAATCGGAGAGGCCCCGGCCGCCCGCCCGCCGACCCGCCCAGAGCTGTCGGTGGGGCCTGGCATGATCCGAGTTCTCCAACACGCGAGGGGGTCCGAGATGTCGGTACCGATTGCGAATCTGCCGTTCCGGCAACGGCCGCGGGAGCGGTTGCTGGAGCTGGGCCCGCACGCGCTCAGCGACAGCGAGCTGCTGGCGCTGCTGCTGGGCCAGGGGCGGCGCGGGGCGAGCGTGCTGGATCTGGCCGCCGAACTACTCGCCGAGCACGGAGGCGTCGCCGGGCTGGCCGCCGCGCGGCCCGAGGAGCTGGCCCGCCGCACCGGGATCGGCGCCGCCAAGGCCGCCACCATCATCGCCGCCTTCCACCTCGGCGCCCGGGCCCGGCACAGTGTCGACACCGCCGTCCGGCTGGAGTGCGCGGCCGATGTGGTGGGCGTGGCCCGGCCGCTGTTCGCGGGCGCCCGGGTGGAACGGCTGCTGGTGCTGGTCTGCGATGCCCAGAACCGCTTGCGCCGCCAGGTTTTCGTCGCCGAAGGCGCCATCGATCAGGTGGCCATTCCGGTCCGGGAAATCCTGAACACGGTGCTGCGGCACGACGGCCGCGCCTTCGCCCTGGTGCACAACCATCCCTCCGGCGACCCCGACCCCAGCCTCGACGACCGGCGCGCCACCGCGCTGCTCATCGATGCCGCGCACACCGTGGGCCTGCGTTTCCTCGATCACGTGGTGCTCGCGGGCGAGCAGTGGACCTGCGCCGCGCCACTGTTGCGCGTCGCGGACTGAACAGCGTCATAAAGCGATTCAATGAGGGGCGGTCGGAGATGAACAGGAGGCGGTCATGAAGGAGCCGAAGGACACGCGGGAACTCGGCAGGCTGGGCGAACCACCCATCGGGCAGCGCTACGAGCTCGCGGGGCGGCGGCTGTACCTGCACCGGTCCGGCAGCGGCGGCCCGGCGGTGGTGTTCCTCCCCGGCGCCGGCGCCGTCGGCTTGGACTACTTGAACATCCACGACCGGGTCGCCGAATTCACCACCTCGGTGCTCTACGACCGCGCGGGCACCGGCTGGAGCGACCCGATCCCCTTGCCGCGCACGGCAACCGAGGCCGCCACCGAACTGCACGCCCTACTGCGCGTCGCCGAGATCCCGGCCCCCTACGTGCTGGTGGCCCACGCCCTCGGCGGCGCCTACGCCCGCCGCTTCACCCAGCTCTTTCCCGATGATGTCGCGGGCCTGGTCGCCCTGGAGTCCTTCCACGAGGACTGGGACGACTACCTGCCCGATCCCCTGCATCTGGACAACTCCCCCACCGCCACCCCCGGCCGCGTCCAGACCACATTCCTCCGTGTCCTCTCGAAACCGTTCTACCGCAAGATGTTCGCCGCCTGGCCCGCCGAAATTCGCACCGCCCTCGTGGCCGGGCACGTCACCCCCGAATGGATGATCAACGGCGCCAAGGAACGCAGCAACCTGCCCGCCCTGCGTGCCGAACTGCACTCCGGCGGCCCCCTCCCCGACCGCCCTCTCATCGCCCTGGGCACCCTCGCGCCCGACCCCGCCCAACGCCTCGGCTTCTCGAAAAACTCCACCGCGGAACTGAACTCGAGCAAATCCCGCCTCTACACCGCCATGGCCGCTTCGGTATCGAACGGCGAATACCGCGAACTCCCCAGCGCCAAGCACAGCACCATCCAGCTCGATGCCCCGGACGAAATCGTCCAGGCAATCCGCGACGTGATCGCCCGGGCCGCGGGGTAGGTCCTACTCGCTCAGCGGCAGGCCCTCGTCGAGGAATTCGAGGGCGCGGCCGACATTCTCGGAGTTGACCGGGTGGACCAGGGAGATGGCGACGCCGGCGCCGGCCAGGGCACCGGCGGCGACCCGGATTTCGAAGTCGTCGACGGAGCGGCCGGTGCGGGCGGCGAGCAGGCCGGCGATCATGTCGATGCCGCGTTCCAGTTCGACGCCGATGGCGGGGCGGAGTTCGGGGACGTGATACAGCAGGGCTTGGCGTTCCTGTTCGAACGCGATTTCCTCCGGGGTCAGGGTGGCGTAGACCGCGCTGATCGCGTTGCGCAGCGCCAGGAACGGGCGGACTTCCGGGGGTTGGGCGTGGAATTCGGCGATCATCGGGGGGTCGAGGTCGTCGGCTACCACCAGCTGTTCCTTGCTGGGGAAGTAGCGGAAGAAGGTGCTGGGTGAAACCTCCGCGGCCGCGGCGATCTGTTCGATGGTGGTCTCGCTGTAACCCTGTTCGCGGAACAGGCGGAAGGCCTCGGTCCGGATGGTGCGGCGGGTGCGTTCCTTCTTCCGCTCGCGCAAGCCCGGGACCGCGGGGGCTGCACCTGGTAGCTCAACCGACATGTGTCGATTCTGACGCATGAGCCGCGTCGTGGGTCGCATCGAACGGTTGCACCGGGCGGCGCGGCAACACCCAGAGGGCCAGCGGTACCGCGAGCAGGCAGATGGCGGTGCACACCCACAGCATCAGGCTCATGCCGCTGACGAACGCCGACCGCACGGTTTCCAGTGCCGCCGGGTCGCTCCCGGCGGCCGCGACTCCGCTGCTCACCCCGTCATCGAAGGGGGCGCGGTCGAGGGCGCCGAGTTCGGCGCGGTAGCGGGTGGCCAGGATGGTGCCGAGCAGCGCGACACCGATGGTGCCCGCGGCCTGGCGCAGCGCCTGCAGCAGTGCCGAGCCCACGCCGGCGCGGTCGACATCCAGGTCGTCGACGGCGACCGCCATGCCGACCGGCATGCCCAAGCCCATGCCCGCCCCGACCACGGTGGTCCAGCAGGCATTGAACCAATAGGGGCTGCCGGTTTCGGTCAGCGCGCCGAGGCCCAGCCCGATGGCCAGCGCCGCCAGCCCGATGGTCAGCACGACGCGCGGACCGGCTTTCGGCAACAGCCGGCTGCCGATCCGAGCCCCGACGACCAGGCCGCCGATCAGCGGCAACAGGCGCAGACCGCTACCGAGCGCGTCGACACCGAGAACGGCCTGGAAGTACTGCGGCACCGTGAAGAACATCCCGAACATCGCGAATGTCATGAGCACGGTAAAGGTTGCGCCCCAGCGGAATCCGGCACTCGCGAACAGGCCGAGGTCGATCAGCGCGAATCGGCTGCGCCGCTGCCAGATCAGGAAACCCGCGAGGATCACCACGCCGGCCGCGAGCACCAGCCAGGCGAACCCGTCACCCCAGCCCTCGTCTCCGAAACGAATGAATCCATAAGTGAGCGCGAGCATTCCGGCCATCGACAGCAGCACACCCGCGAGGTCCAAGCGGCGCCGCTCGGGGTTGCGCGATTCCGGTACCAGCCACAAGACCGCGGCGGCGCCGATGACTGCGATCGGCACATTGATCAGGAATACCGAACCCCACCAGAAGTTGTCGATCAGCCAGCCGCCGAGGACCGGACCGAGAGGTAGCCCGAGCGCTGTGGCGGTCACCCAAATCGACAGGGCGCGAGCGCGTTCCGCTTTGTCGGGGAACAGCACCGGCAGCACCGCCAGCGACAGCGGGGTCATCGCCGCGGCGGCGACGCCGAGCAGCACGCGGGCGGCGATGAGCTGACCCGAGGTGGTCGCGAACGCGCAGGCGAGCGAGGCCGCACCGAACAGCAGCATCGCGCCGAACAGGATCTTCTTGCGGCCGTACCGATCGCCGAGCGCACCGGCGGGCAGCATCACCGCGGCCAGCGCCAGCGTGTAGGAGGTGCTGAACCATTGCAGCGCAGCGGTATTCGCGTTCAGGTCGACCGCCAGGGTGGGCAGCGCGATGGTCAGCACGGTGATGTCCAAGCCGATGACGAGCATCGAGAACGCCAGCGCGCCCAATGCCAGCCAGCGGCGGGTCGCTTCGGTCTTCATGACCCCTCCAAAAAATGGTAGCTACATTATTTTGATAGTAACCCCCATTTTGTAGTCGATGTCAATATCTTCGGCGCGCCGGAAGGCACCGCGCAGCGCAGGCCCAGCTCGCCCCGCACCGTTAGGCTCGCTACCGATGAAGATCCAGGGCACCTCACTCCTCGCCGCACTGAGCGCCGGCGCCGTGCTGGCCGTCTCGGCCGTGACCGGTGGCGCGTCCGCGCAACCCGCACCGCCGAGTTCGGTGACGACGACACCGTTCACCACCCCGAATACCGACGGCTGCCCGCAGAAGACCACGCCGCCGGCGCCGGTCGACTCCTCCGAGGTGCCCGCGCCGGGCTCGACGACACCCAAGCCGCTGTCGATCCCGACCCCCGCGGTCGGCGGATCCCGGCTCGGTGACTGCGGATTGGTGCTGCCGAAAGGCGCGCCCGCTGTCCCGCAAGACATTTCGTCGACCGCGTGGCTGGTCTCGGACCTGGACACCGGTGCAGTGCTGGCCGCCAAGGACCCGCACGGCCGCTACCGCCCGGCCAGCACCATCAAGGTGCTGCTCGCCATCGTCGCGCTGCGCACCCTGGACCTGGACACCGTGGTCACCGGCACGCAGGCCGACGCCGACGTCGACGGCACCCGCGTCGGCATCGGGCCCGGTGGCCGCTACACCAACCGCCAGCTCATGCAGGCGCTGGTCATGGCTTCCGGCAACGACGCCGCGCACGCCATCGCCACCCAGCTCGGCGGCGACGACGCGGCGGTAGCGAAGATGAACGAGCTGGCGAAGTCGTTGTACCTGTTGGACACTCGCGCCGCGACGCCCTCCGGGTTGGACGGCCCCGGCATGAGCACCTCGGCCTACGACCTGTCCGCGGCGTTCCGCGAGGCCATGACCATCCCGCTGTTCGCCGAGCTCATCCACACCGAGCAGGTCGACTTCCCCGGCTATCCCAAGAACCCGAAAATTCCTGAGGACAAAGACCATCCGGGCTTCGTCGTCGCCAACGACAACCACCTGCTCTACAACTACGACGGCGCCTTGGGCGGCAAGACCGGCTTCACCGACGACTCCCGCCACACCTTCGTCGCCGCCGCCGAACGCGACGGCCGCCGCCTCGCCGTCACCCTCCTCAAGGCCGAGGTCCTGCCCATCCGCCCCTGGCAACAGGCCGCCCGCCTCCTGGACTACAGCTTCGCCCTCCCCCGCGGCTCCGAGGTCGGTACCCTCCCGAGCCGCAACGGCAACCCCGCCAATCCCTCTGCCGCCCTTGCCTCCCCGCCCCCGCGCGAGGACCCCGCCCCCGCCGCCGAATCCAACGGCAGCAGCACGATCCGCACCATCGCCCTGGCTGTCGGCATCCTCGCCGTCCTGGGCTTGGTCCTCTACATCCACCGCCTGACCAGCCGCCGCCGCTGACCCCTCCCCCAACGAACACCGCGGTCGGTGCCCTCCCCACTCCGGGCACCGACCGCCCCCCGACGCCCGCTCCCGACCAACCTCGGAAGCGTGTCGTCAAAGAGTTGGACGCGCCCCGGTCCCGATCGGTTCCATCGAATTTCCGCGACTCAGCTACTGAGTCGGCAGGTCGAGGCTCGAACCCTCGTCCTTCGTCGATGGCTGCTGCTCGGTGCTCGCCGGTTCCGTCAGAGCCTCGACGATCTTCGTCCGGACGTACTGTTCACCAGCGGTCTGCGCGGTATCCAAGCTGCGTCCGACCAATCCGGACTCGTTGCCCCAGACCAGATCCGCGACCTTGTCGCCGACCAAGCCCGCTACGACGGTGTCGCCCAGTGCCTTCTTGATCGGGTTCTTGATCGCGTTGTGTACACCCTTCGACGCGATGTCGGTCAGGTCGTATCCGTCCCGCAGCCCCAGCTTGATTTCGGCGCTCTGGAATGCGAACTCCTGGGTGACTCCGAGTACCGCGCCGATGGCCGCCTGCTTGGCCACCCACTTGACGATGGTCCGGACCAGGATGTCCTGTACCAATTTCTTGAGTGCCTGGGTGATCACCAACCGCACCGATACCTGCACGGCCGCGCCGGCGGCCACACTCGTACCACCCGACGGCACCGCAGCCGCGGCGGCGATCGCCAATTGCACGACGAGATAGACCAGCATCGCGATGATGAAGAGCTTCACCGCGAGGACCAGGAAGGCCATCATCCGCAGGACGAACGCTAGTTGCCTGCAGAATTCCGCGAGGTCGGCGAGTGCGCCGTCTGCCCCGCCCGCCTTCGCCCAGAACTGCTCGATCGCGTCGTGCGTGTCGCCCTCGGTGTTGGCGAGGACAACTTTGATGACATCGTCGCCGTAGTCATTGAGCTGTTCGAGCAGCGAGGCCATCTGGTCCCACTTGTCGGCAGCGCCACGCAGGCCGGTTTCATCCGCCTCAGGCCATTTGTAAACTACCAGTGCGGCAACGGATTTCAGTTCATCGGGTATTTCCAGTCCCACGCCGCTCAGTCCTTGTCCTGGATCTGGCTGGTGATCTTCGTCAGCGCGGACTTGAATTCCTCATCGAGGTTCTCGAAGGTCTTTCCGGTGGTGTCGACGCCCTTTTCGAGGAACTCGAACATCGACACCGCACCCTGAATGAGTTCGAGCGCTTCGGTTGCTTTGCCGGTGTAGTTCGTTGCGAAGCTCGCACCGAATTCGTCGGTGCCCCAGACTTCCCCGAAGCTGTCCAGCCCGGATTTCAGCTCCGACAGCCCGCTGGAAAGGTCGGTGGCCAGTTCGGCGAGCTTGGGCGCCTGCGCCTTGACCTTTTCCGGGTCGATCCCGAAATTGCTGTCACCAGCCATGGTTGGCCCCCAGTCCCTTCCAGTGCGGTCCTTCGTCCTCGTCGTCCGCGGGCAGCAGCGGCTCCGGGGCCGGTGCGACCGCGGCCGGCTCGGGCGGACTGGGCAGGATGTCGCCGATCGGCTCGCCGATGAACGGCAACTCCTCGTAGAACTGTTCCGGTGGCGTGAACTCGGCGGCGGCCGCGGTGACCGGCGCCAGCAAAGTGTCCATCGCCGATTTGGCGGAGTGGGCCGCCACCTGCGAGGCCTGTAGGAACGAGGCGGCGAGCTGCTCCGGCGTAGAGCGTTTGAAAGCCCCTGGGTCGACGAAGACCTCGACGGGTACCCCCGCCGCGTTCGTCGTCACCCGGATCATGTTGTCGTCGGACCAGCCTTCAGAGGTGCTGGCCGCCAGCGCGTCCCGCGCGTTCGCGATGTCGCGCAACTGCTGCTCGTAGGTGGAAAGCATGGTGTCGACCTGCCCTTGCAGCGCGTCGGTGCGCGCTCGCAGCCGGTCCTGCTCAAATGAATTCATAGTGAACCCTCAGATCGAATGTCTCGTCAGAAGGTTGGACGCTACAAATGCGATCTCGGTTCCATCGGATTCGGACGAACAGATCACACCCTCAACGCCGGCGGCGGCTCAGGGCGGAGAGGACGGCGGTGGTGAGGGCGCCGGCGCTGAAGAGGGCGAGGCCGGTGCCTTTGGGGAGGGTGGGAGTGATGACGCGGGGGCGGATTATGGCGGGGGCCGGGGTGGGGGTGGATTCGTCGGTGGTGGGGGTGTTTTCGCTGGCTTCGGCGGCCCAGGCGGTGGCGAAGAGGATGATCCGGTAGGTGACGTAGCTGAAGACCATGAGGCCGATGATGGAGCCGAAGGTGGCGCCGGCGGGGCTGCGGAGCACGGTCCGCAAGTACAGCGAAGCGACGAATTTGAAGATCTCGAAGGCGACGGCGGCCATCAGGCCCGCTTTCGCGGCGCTGGCCAGGGAGATCGGTTCACGGGGCAGGCGGGCGATGATCCAGGCGAAGACCGCCCAGGTGGCGAGGAGCGCGAGGACCAGCGAGACGAGCGAGAGGGCCAGGCGGGCGCCGGGCAGGTCAGCCAAGCCGAGCTTGCTCAGCAAGCTCTTGCCGAGGTTGCTGGAGGAGAGGGCGGACAGGCCGAGGGAGACGCCGAAGGCGAGGGCCAGGCCGACCAGGGCGCCGAGGTCGGAGAGTTTGGCGAGGAACCAATTGGCTTGTTCGGTCTTCTGTTCCCACTGTTCGGTAAGTGCCGCGCGCAGATTGGCCATCCAGCCCAGACCCGCGTAGAACGCGCCGAGCAAGCCGAGGATGCCGACGGTGCCGCGGGAGTCGACGGCCTGCTCGATCAGATCGTTGACCTGGTCACCGAATTCGCCCGGGATGTTCTCGATCACCTTCTGCTGGATTTCGCCGAGCGATTCCGGGTGGCTGTGCAGCACGAAACCCGCGATCGCGAACGCCACCATCAGCAGCGGAAACAGCGACAGCACAGTGAAATAGGTGATCCCGGCGGCGTAGTAGTCACCGCGCTGCCGGTTGTACCGCCCGCCCGCGCGGACCAGGTGGTCCAGCCACGGGCGGGCCTGGATCTGCCGTTCGATTCCAGCTTTGATCTTGTCGATCTGCACCTGTCCGCCTCCGAGCATGTCGCGCGCAACAGGTGCGGTGCGGGCTAGCGCGTCAGGAAGCCAACCCGCTCGTAGACCTGTGCGAGAGTGTTGCCGGCGATCTCGCGCGCCCGCTCGGCACCGGCGGCGAGGATGCGGTCGAGTTCGCCCTGATCCGCCAAGTACTCTTCCACCTTCGTGCGCAACGGCGTGACAAATTCCACCAGCGCGTCGGCGACGTCGGACTTCAGGTCGCCGTAGCCCTTGCCCGCGTAATCCTGTTCGAGCGTGACGATCGGGGTCCCGGTCAGCGAACTCATGATCACCAGCAGGTTGCTGACGCCCGGCTTGTGCTCGGTGTCGTAGCGGATCTCGCGCTCGGTGTCGGTGACCGCCGACTTGATCTTCTTGGCCGTCACCTTCGGATCGTCGAGCAGGTTGATCAGGCCGGCATCGGTGGAGGCCGACTTGCTCATCTTCGCGGTCGGATCCTGCAGGTCGTAGATCTTCGCGGTGCCCTTGACGATGTGCGCTTCCGGCACCACGAAGGTCTTCTTGAAACGGGTGTTGAAGCGCTGCGCGAGGTTGCGGGTCAGCTCCAGGTGCTGGCGCTGGTCCTCGCCGACCGGCACCTGCTGCGGGCGGTACAGCAGGATGTCGGCGGCCATCAGGACCGGGTAGGTGAACAGGCCGACGGTCGCGTTCTCCGCGCCCTGCTTGGCCGACTTGTCCTTGAACTGGGTCATCCGGCTGGCCTCACCGAAACCGGTGATGCAGGACAGCACCCAGCTCAGCTCGGCATGCTCGGGCACCTGGCTCTGCACGAACAGCGTCGACTTCTTCGGGTCGATGCCGAGCGCGAGCAGCTGGGCCGCCGCCGCCTTGGTCCGGCCGCGCAACACCTTGGGGTCCTGCGCCACGGTGATGGCGTGCATGTCGGGGATGAAGTAGAGCGCGTCGTACTCGTCCTGCATGGTCACCCAGTACTGCAGCGCGCCAAGGTAGTTGCCGAGATGGAAGGACTCGCTGGTGGGCTGGATCCCGGAGAGCACGCGCTGTTTGCGTTCAGCGGCCGGGGCCTGTGCAGGACTGGACATACTCCGATCTTTTCATGCCCATCAAGCGGAATTTCTAGCCGCCCAGGTCTCGGGCTGCACACCGGGCATACTCGGCAGCCCCGCCCGCGCCAGCTCCTGTTCCCGCTTCGCGACGATTCGGTAGAGGGGCGCACTCGGACCGGCCAAACTGTCTCGCAGCACCGGCGGGACAAGCGGCAGTTCGATGTGGGCGGTCCGGATGCCCTGAGCGAGCGCGCGGTAGGCGACCTCCTCGGCCATTCCCCAGCGCATGCCGTAGATCTCACGGACCCCGGACGGCAGACTGCCCTGCACCAGCAGGAAGAAGGCCGAAGTGACCTGCTGCATGGGTGGGCGCTGCGGGTAGGCCACGCGCGAACCCGCGAGATAGGAACCGACCAGGTGCGCTTCCTCGGTCAGGAACGGCTCGTCGGAGGCCAGGTAGTCGTCGAAGTACTTCCGGAACGCCGGATAGTCGGCGGGGGCGGCGTCGGCGGGCATGCCGAACAGCTCGGCCCAGCGGACGTAATCCTGATACAGGCCTTCGCGTTCACCGGCGGTGAGTTTGCGGACCAGCAGGTCGTACATCACCTCGGCGGAATCGAAGGTGAAGGCCATCGTCATGAACATCAGATGTGGATCGCGCGCGGAGTAGGCCGTGCCCGCGGGGTGCGTGCCCGCGTCTTCGGGAAGCGCGCCTTGCACGGGCGCGTGCTTCTTCCGGGTGAACTCCAACGCCCGATCGGCTTCGTCCTTGCTACCCAGGAAGACCGCTTCGAACAGCTTGCCGGTCAGTGCGAGCCGCGTGTACGGGGTCATCCGATGGGCGGAATTCTCGGCGGTCCCGACGTAGAGCAGCGGGTGCACTGCCCCGATGACCAGCGCGCGCTGGCCATAGGTGAGTCCTACCGCACGCTTGCGCATGACCCGCCGGATCATCGAATTGTCGGCGAAATATCCCGGAGCGCTCACAGCTGCCTCACCTCATCGCTGGAGTCTCCGCATCGAGACCCGCTCACACCAGGATCGCGCCGAATCCGACTTCTGGCAAGAGTTCATGCCAGATTGATGATCAGCACCCGCGCCCCGCACCCCCGCCGGCACTGCAACAATCGTGGAGTGGCAGCACAGCGGACCTACGGTGGAATCTCCGCGGACGAGCGGCGCGCGCAGCGGCGCACGGCCCTGCTGGATGCCGCCCTCGAAGTCATCGGCACCCAGGGGCTGACCAAGCTCACCGTGTCCGGCCTGTGCGCACAGGCGGGGTTGAACGAGCGGTACTACTACGAAAGCTTCGACAGCCGCGATGCCGTACTCACCGGACTGATCGACCGGATCACCGAGGAACTCGCCATCGCCATCGCCGCGGGCCTGCGCGAGGCGCCGGCGGACACCCGGGGCATGGCGCGATCCGCGATCAGCGCCGGCATCCGCCTGCTCACCGACGACCCGCGCAAAGCCAAGGTGGCGCTGATCGTGGGCCAGGCGACGCCCGAATTACGGACCAGGACTACCGAATCCATCCGGCTGTTCACGCGCATCGTCGCCGCGCAGGGCATCGACTTCTACGGCATGACCGAACCACAGCCGGACCCGGTGATCGATTTCCGGGCGACCTACCTGGTCGGCGGACTGGTGCAGACGCTGACCGCGTGGTTGCAGGGTGAGCTGCCGATCTCCCGGGACGAGCTGATCGAGTACACGACCGATGTGTTCGTGCTGCTCGGTGAGGATCTGGCGCAGCGGCTGAAATGACGCTCAGTCGAGGGACAGCGGAATCACCTGCGGTGCGACCGAAGCGGGCGCGGTGGGCACCGGTCCTTGGAGTACGACCCGGAAGCTGATGCCCCGGCGCGCCCAGTAGTCCGCACAGTCGGCGATGGCCTCGGTGAACCACGCCCGCTCCCGGGGCTGCTCGGCGAGCAGCTCGGACGAATCCCGCACCACCGCCACGTATCCCGCCGCGTCACCGAGGAATTCGCCCAGATCGCGCAGGCATTCGTCGAAGGCGTCCTTGTTCTCGCCGAAGTAGTACGGGAACTGGAACGCGGCCGCGAACTCGTCGAAAACGCCTGCGGTGGTGCGCATCTTGACTCCGCGCAGCTCCCGGACCAGGAAGCCGGGCGGTGCGTCGTAGCGCAGGCCGCTCAGGTCGGCGGCGTCGATATCGAGCGCGCCGAGCGCGGGTTGTTGTGCCGCAGCCGCTTTCGGCGGCTGCGCGGCAGGACTCAGGAACTGCGACAGCGGGACCGATCGGGTCATCAGCGCATCCTCTTGAACGTCTTGTAGTGGTCGCCGGTGTACCACGCCGAGCCGTCACTACCGGTGACGATGCGTTCGGCGTCGCGGGAACGGTTGCGCTGCTTGGGGTTCACATCCCATTCCCGATAGGTGATGGCCTTGCCCGCGGCGTCGGTGCGGGCCAGCGTGCCCTCCCGGTTCATCCACCGTTCGCCGCCCTGAGTGCCGGCCGCGTTCGCCGAGCCGGGCCAGCGACCCGCGTCGATCTCCCGCAGGGTGACATAGGCGTGTTCCGGCACGCCGGGCGCCTTCGTTCCCGGCACCCCGCTGACACTCGACGCCGCGCCGACGCCCGGCGCCGATTGCGTGCTGCTGTCGGTGCCCCGCGCCGCGAAGAACGCCAGCAGCACGACAACCACCACCGCGACGAACCCGGCGATCGCCCGAGGCGGAGTGAGTTTCACCGGTACTGCACCGTCACCGGCGCATGGTCGGACCAGCGCTGGTCGTAAGCGGCGGCACGTTCCACCACAGCCTGCTTGGCGCGCTCGGCCAGGTCACTCAGCGCCAGGTGATAGTCGATGCGCCAACCGGAATCATTATCGAAGGCGCGGCCGCGGTAGGACCACCAGCTGTAGGGGCCGTCTACGCCGGGATGCAGTTGACGCACCACGTCGGTGTAGCCCGCCGCGAGCAGTTCCTGGATCCAGGCCCGCTCCTCTGGCAGGAACCCGGCGGACTTCAGGTTGCCCTTCCAGTTCTTCAGATCCAGTTCGGTGGGCGCGATATTCCAGTCGCCGCTGACCACGTACGCGCCGGTGCGCGACTTCAGGTAGGCGCCGAATTCGGCCATGAAGCGGTACTTTTCGTCCTGGCGCGGGGTGTTCTCCTCCCCCGAGTGCACATAGACGCTGGCCACGGTGGCGTCGTCGAAGTCGGCCTCGATGTAGCGGCCGGACGCGCCGAACTCGGTGCTGCCGAACCCGATCCGCACCCGCTGCGGCTCCCGCCGAGACAGGATGCCGACACCGGCGCGGCCCTTGGACTCCGGTTCGGCGTGCGCGAGGAACCAGCCGTTGTCCAGCGCCGGGGCCAGGGCGGCAAGGGTCTGCTCGTCGGTTGCGCGTGTCTCCTGCACGCAGACGATGTCCGCCTCGGTGACCGCCAGCCATTCGAGCATTCCCTTGCCCGTGGCCGCGCGGACACCATTTACGTTCACGCTCGAGATGATGTACGGCACCTGACGACCGTACAATGCTGGTCAGACGAACTCCCGAAAGGGCGACGACGATGATGTCGGATTCCAGCAAGCCCACGTCGCGAACCGGAAAAATTTCGCGCATCGGACAATCCACGCGCCCCGAGCCGGACCGGCCCGCTCCGCCCGAGAAGAAATCCGCCCGGCCGGCGCCGATCAAAGCGCTGCACCTGGGTTCCGGCGATCCCCTCCTGCTGTTGCACGGTTTCATGCTGTCGCCGCACTGCTGGGAGCAGACGGCCAACCGCTTGGCCACCCAGTGCGAGGTATTCGCACCGGCCTTCGCGGGCCACTGGGGCGGCGCGCCGGGTGACGGCTGGTCCACCGACATCTACACCCTGGCCGACCGCATCGAAGATCAGCTCGACGAAATGGGCTGGCGCACATGCCATATCGCCGGGAATTCGCTCGGCGGCTGGGTCGGTATCGAATTGGCGCGGCGCGGCCGTGCCCGCACTCTCACCCTGATCGCGCCCGCCGGCGGCTGGAATGCCCCGTCCCTCACACAATTCCGCGTCGGCCTGAAGTTCCTGTCAATGGTGCCGATCATCGAAATCGGTAAGCACGTCGGCGGTTTCGTCAAACACAACCCGATCACCCACCGCCTCACCAAACTGCTGCTGGTGAAGAACTCCGCGGCCGTCTCCCACGCCGACACCACCGCGGTCATCGAAGCGGCCGTGCACTGCCAGGCCATGATGCCGCTGATCCTCGGCACCTTCCGCGCCCCGGCCATGTCGGACCTATCCGACCTGCCCACCCCGGTTCGCCTGCTGCTGGCCGAATACGACCGCATCATCCCCAACCGCGTCTACGCCCGCCGCTACCTGAAGGAACTCCCGGACTCCGCCGATCGCATCCTGATGAACCGGGTAGGCCACATCCCCATGCTCGAGGCCCCCGACCGCATCGCCACCCTGATCGCCGAACACGTCTACGCCAGCCGCGGCCACCTCCGCGCCATCTGACCTGCTGCATATCCACAGCTCGGAAAGTTATCCACAATCGGCATAAGTGGCTAGACCGCGGCGCGGCGACCCTCTACCGTTGCACGTCATGGGGAGCACTCCGAAAAGCCGGGAGATCGAACAACTTCGCAACGATTTCTTCGATATTTTGGCAGCAATGCAGGTCAAGGCGGTGAGCACCGACGCGAACCTCCGCCATACTTACCGCCGAGTGCGCCGGGGTAACCGTCAACTAGGCCTCGTCATCGCGGCCCAGCGCCAGCACACCATGAAGCTGGATGCGATCACCGCCACTCTCGGCGAAGTACTCGACTTGCTGAAGAACCCGCCGTCCGAGTAACCCGGTGGGGCCTATCCGGTTTCGGACTGACCGTCCGCCGTTCGCGCGATGAAAGACAGCACCATCCGGGTGACTTCGGCCGGCGCATCGAGTTGGGGGCAGTGGCCCACGCCCGGGAGCACGACGAGTTCGCTGCTGGGGAGGAGGGCGTGCAGGGCGCGGCTGGCGGATACCGGGATGATGCGGTCTTTCGCGCCGTGCACGATGAGGGCGGGACAGGTAATCGCCAAAGGGCCGTGGCCGCTGGGGTTTTCGCGGGCGTAGCGGACGGCGTCGGCGCCACGGGCGGCGGCTGCCCGCATGTTCGGGATCGAGCGGATTGCGGTGGCGAGGAAGTCGGGGTCGGCGGGGAAGCCCGGGCCGTAGACGAAGAGGCGGACAGCGCGACGGATGCCCCAGTGGAAGACGCGTTCGGGGACCGGGAGCGCCGCGACAATGCGGAAGAACCCGGCGTAGTCGCCGCGGTGGGCGAGGCGGGCCAGCCAGTGCTGGGCCATCACCGGTTCGTCGAGCGTGATCAGTGCCGCGACCGCGCCGGTGGTGTCGCGGGCGGCGGCGCGCAGGGCAGTAGCCGCACCGAGCGAATTGCCTACCAGCACAACGGGCCCGTGCTCGGCGATGATCGCGTCCACGAAGGCTTCGAACTGGGGTGTGAGCGGGCCCGGCAGGCGTGGATCGGCCAGGCCGAAGCCGGGGAGGTCTACCGCGAAGGCGGCGTGACCGGCTCTCCCCAGTTCACCGAGCACCCCTCGCCAGGTGTCCGCGCTGTCGGCATACCCGTGTAGCAACAGGATTGGTGTGCCGGTACCGGCGACGGACAGCACGCGGGTGCCGACGTCGTTGTACCGAGTGGTGGTTTCGCTGATCACGTCCGGTCGCCCCTTTGCGACGGAACCCGGGTGCGCGGTGCGCACCCGGGTTCAGAACTCACTGGGCCAGCAGGCCTTTGGCGATGTGGGTCACCTGGATCTCGTTGCTGCCCGCGTAGATCATCAGCGACTTGGCGTCGCGGGCGAGCTGCTCGACGTGGTACTCGGTCATATAGCCGTTGCCGCCGAACAACTGGACGGCTTCCATCGCGACCTCGGTGGCCGCTTCGGAGGCGTACAGCTTGATCGCCGAGGCTTCGGCCAGGCTCGGCGGCTTGCCGGCGCGGCCCCGCTCGAGCACGTTGAACACCATGTTCTGCACGTTGATCCGGGCGA
This sequence comes from Nocardia sp. XZ_19_385, assembly GCF_015355755.1. Classification (NCBI taxonomy): domain Bacteria; kingdom Bacillati; phylum Actinomycetota; class Actinomycetes; order Mycobacteriales; family Nocardiaceae; genus Nocardia; species Nocardia sp. XZ_19_385. The sequence continues at coordinate 2,196,568 of NZ_JACVEE010000002.1, read as the reverse complement.
TCTCCATCTTGGCCAGCTTGAGCTGAACCAGCTGGAAGCGGCCGATCTCCTGGCCCCAGAGCTTGCGGTTCTTGGCGTAATCCAGGCAGAGCCGGTGACATTCGTTGATGATGCCCAGCGCCATGAACCCGACGCCGATGCGTTCGGCGGTGAAACTCGAACGGGCGCTTTCGCGTCCGTCGCCGCCCTTGTGCTCCTCGGTCTCGCCGAGCAGGCGATCCTTGCCCAAACGCACGTTGTCGAAGAACAATTCGCCGGTCGGCGAGGAGTGCAGGCCCATCTTCTTGAACGGCTTGCCCTGGGTGAGGCCGTCCATGCCCTTGTCCAGGACGAAGGTCAGGACCTTGCGCTCGCGCTTGTCCGCGCCGTCACCCTCGTCGAGCTTGGCGTAGACCACCATCACATCGGCGAACGGGCCGTTGGTGATGAAGGTCTTCTGGCCGTTGAGGATGTAATCATCGCCGTCGCGCTTGACGTAGGTCTTCATGCCGCCGAACGCGTCCGAGCCCGAGTCGGGTTCGGTGATCGCCCAGGCCGCGACCTTCTGCATGGTCACGATGTCCTTGATCCACCGCTCCTTCTGCGCGAGCGTGCCGCGCGAGAGGATGGTGGTGGCGCCGAGACCGATGGATACGCCCATGGCGGTGACCAAACCCATGCAGACTCCGGACAGTTCGCCGATCAGCACCGCCATCAGCGATTCCTGACCCGCGAACGGGCTACCGCCGGAGGACTTCTCCTTCTTCTCCGGCTTCGGCTCACCCGCCGCGATGGCTTCCTCGATCTTGCGCTGCCGGGCCAGCAGTTTGTCGACCGCTTCGCCGCCCATGGCGTCGATCCCGAACTCGCTGAACAGCTTCCGGATCACTGGGTACGGCTGCATTTCGCCGCTGTCGAGGGCGTCGAGGTTGGGGCGCACTTCCTTGGCGATGAAGGCGCGCACGGCATCGCGGATCATGACATCGGTCTCGGACCATTCGAACATCGTTGTTCTCCTACCAGTTTCGGCGGATCAGGGGAGGCGGGCGGCGATGTCGTCGATCAGCCACGGGCCCTCGGTTTCGATCGTCTTCACGTCGTGCCAGCCCGCCAGCTCGGAGATGGCGCCGCCCTGCACGGCGAACACCTTGCCGGTGATCGCGCACTTGTCCGAAGCCAAGTATGCGACCAGCGGGGAGATATTGGCGGGGCTGAAGGCATCGAAATCGCCCTCTTCCAGGTATTCGGCCTCCGCGGCCATGATCTCGCCCATACCGGGGGTGGCCAGGGTGAGCCGGGTCCGCGCGATGGGCGCGATGGCGTTGACCCGGACGCCGTAGCGCTGCAGCTCGTCGGCCGCGACCAAGGTCAGCGCGGCGATGGCGGCCTTGGCGGCGCCGTAGTTGGCCTGGCCCGCGTTCGGCACGGTGACGCCGGACGCGGAGGCGGTGTTGACGACCGCGGCGTTGGGCTGGTTGCCCGCCTTGCTCTGCTCTTTCCAGAACGCGGCGGCGTGATGCAGCACCGCCGCGTGCCCCTTCAGGTGCACGGCGACGACGGCGTCCCACTGGGCTTCGTCCATGCCCGCGATGAACGCGTCCCGCAGGATGCCCGCGTTGTTGATCACGATGTCGAGGCCGCCGAACTCCGAAACCGCCTGGTCGACAAGCTTCTTCGCGCCGTCCCAACTGGCGATGTTCTCGGTGTTGGCGACCGCCCGGCCACCCGCCGCGATGATCTCGTTCGCGACTTCCTGGGCGGGGCCGATGTCGGTACCCTCACCGGCGTTGCTGCCGCCGAGGTCGTTGACCACGATGGCCGCGCCTTCGCGGGCGAACAGCAGCGCGTGTTCCCGGCCGATTCCGCGGCCCGCGCCGGTGATGACGGCGACTTTTCCTGCAAGAGCACCCATGGTGTGCGGCTCCTAGGTTGCTGTGGATCCCGGCGTGTGCCGGGATGACGGGAGAGGGTGGTCAGTCGGCGATTTCGGCGAGGCCGTCGCTGAGCACGACATCTGCTCCGCGCACTGTCTCGAAGGCATAGGTGGTCACGCCATCGGCGGAGCCCACCTTCCAGATGCGGGTCTCCAGGTCGTCGCCGGGGAACACCATCTTGGCGAAGCGCACCGCGAATCGCTCGAGCCGGTTCACATCCGAACCAGCGACCTCGGTGAGCACAGCCCAGGACGCGAACGCCTGGGTGCACAGACCGTGCGCGATGATGCCGGGCAGCCCGGCATCCTTGGCGACCTGCTCGTCCAAGTGCAGCGGCACCGGATCGCCGGAGGCCGGCGCGTAACGGTAGGTCTGGTCCAGATCCACGTGCTGTGGCACCACGGCCACCGGATCCTGTTGCCGCAGCGCCTCGTCGAACTTGTGCGCGGGCGCGGCCTCGCCGACCGTCTTGCCCGCGTCGATGCCGCGGAAGAACGCCGTCAGATACTGCTCGTTGACGAGTTCGCCTGCCTCGGTGCGGCATTCGATGAGGATGGTGATCGTGGTCCCGTTCGACCTACTGGTGTAGCCGACAGCCTTGGCCCGCGAGACCAGCTGGTCCCCCGGCTGGATCGCGCGGTGGAAGTGAAAGTCCTGCTCCCCGTGCACGACCCGGCCGAAGACGTCCATCGGCGCGACGTCGATCACCGGCATCATCATCGCCTCGAACACCGGGACGATGGCGAAGACCGGCGAGGCGACCTTGCCCGTCAGGTGGGCTTCGATGGGATCGTTGGTGGCCGCCGCGTATTCGGCGATCCGTTCCCCGGTGACTTCGAATCGTTCGTCGTCGCACCAGGTTTCCAGCCCGGAGTCGTCGAACTCCACCAGGCGGGGGGTCGTTTCCGTCATCGCGCTCTCCTCAGCTCGGCTATCAGGCAGCCGTGGCGGCCAGTGCGTCCAGCTGCTCCAGCGACTTGTCGAGCTGCTTGAGGCCGTCCTTCTCGACCGCCTTGCCGAGCGCACCCTTGATCAGCGCACCCTCGAAATCACCGGACACCTTCACCACGGACCCGCCCTCGGCCTTGGGCTGGATGTCGAAGGTGAATTCGGTCTTCACACCGGCCATGCCGACACCGCCGAGGGTCAGCGTGTTCGGCGAATCCACCGCCACCACAGTCCATTCCAGCTTGTTGGCCATGCCGAGCATGACGATCTTGGCGACCAGCTTGGAGCCTGCGGTCAGCGTGGCCGGCGGCTCCTCCATGAAGCGCTCGTGAATGGAGAACCACTTGTCCCAGCTCTGCGGGTCGGCGACGACCGCCCACAGCGCCTCGGGGGTGGCGTTGACGTCTTTGGTGGCTTCGATGTGTCCCATGAGATGACTCCTTCGTCGTTGGTGGATGATTCAGCGGTCGGCGCGCTGGTAGGCGGTGACAACCGCCGCGCCGCCGAGGCCGATGTTGTGCTGGAGTGCGGCGGTGACGTTGTCGACCTGCCGCTTGTCGGCGGTGCCGCGCAGCTGCCAGGTGAGCTCTGAACACTGCGCCAAACCCGTTGCGCCCAAAGGGTGTCCCTTGGAAATGAGTCCGCCGGAGGGGTTCACGACCCACTTGCCGCCGTAGGTGGTCTGGTTCTCGTCGATGAGCTTCCCGGCCTCACCCTCACCGCACAGCCCCAGCGCTTCGTAGAGCAGCAGCTCGTTGGCGGAGAAGCAGTCGTGCAGCTCGATGACCTGGAAGTCCTCGGCGCCCAGCCCGGCCTGGTCGTACACCTTGCGCGCGGCCTGGACATTCATGTCGTAGCCGATCAGGTTCTTGGCGGTGCCGTCGAAGGTGGAGGCGAAGTCGGTGGTCATGGTCTGGCCGACGATCTCCACTGCCTGAGCCGCGAGATCGTGCTTATTCACGAAGTCTTCGCTGGCCAGGATGACCGCGCCGGACCCGTCGGAGGTCGGCGAGCACTGCAGCTTGGTCAGCGGCTCGTAGATCATCCGCGAGCTCAGGATGTCCTCGAGCGAGTACGCGTCCTGGAACTGCGAATACGGGTTGTTGACCGAGTGCTTGTGGTTCTTGTAGCCGATCTTGGCGAAGTGCTCGAGCGTGGTGCCGTACTGCTTCATGTGCTCGCGGCCGGCCGCGCCGAACATCCACGGCGCCACCGGGAACAGCACCTCGGAGATCTCGGCGAGCGCCATGATGTGCTTGGCCATCGGCTGTTCCCGGTCGTCCCAGGTGGAGCCGAGCGAGCCGGGCTGCATCTTCTCGAAGCCCAGGGCGAGGGTGCATTCGGCGAGCCCGCCCCGAATCGCCTGCGCCGCAAGGTAAAGCGCGGTGGATCCGGTGGAGCAGTTGTTGTTGACGTTGACCACCGGGATGCCGGTCATGCCCAGTTCGTAGACCGCGCGCTGACCGGAGGTGGATTCGCCGTAGACGTAGCCGACGTAGGCCTGCTCGACCTCGCGGTAGTCGATCCCGGCGTCGGCGAGCGCCTTGGTGCCCGACTCCCGCGCCATGTCCGGGTAGTCCCAGTCGCTGCCGTCTTCGTTCTTGCGGCGGCCCGGCTTCTCGAACTTCGTCATGCCGACGCCGACGACGTAGACCTTGTTCGTCATCGAACTCCTCAGGTTCCTGGTCGTCCACACCCCGCTGGCGGACGACGTTGAGCGATCCGTGCGGACCGAACTGTCACAAACATACAGAGATGCACGTAACCACACAAGGGTCGCCGGTACTCGTCGCCCGGAATTGGCCATTTAGCCAGGCTGTAGCCACCAACGGCACATACAGCCGAACGTGTATGTACGCACCGAACTCGCCCGTCGTCTCGTCGCAACACAGTCGATCGGAGCTCGCAAACCGGGCGAATGTGACCTCACTCACGACTGAGCCCGATTAACAGCGGCGTAATGGTTCGGAAATTCCCCGTCCACATCGGCACGCGAAGTTCACAGGGTTGCTTTGTGTCTGGTGAGGGGACGAGGAGAAGAACGTGGTCGATGTAGACACCCGCTCGACGAACTCAGATGGAATAGCGGCGGCGAAGGAAACGCTGGAGGATTACACCCTCCGGTTCGCGCCGCGCAGTTACCGGAAGTGGAGCCCGGCGGTGGTCGGCATCTCGGCCCTGGGCGGTATCGCCTACCTGGCCGACTTCGCCATCGGCGCGAATATCGGAATCGCGCACGGCACCGGAAACGCGCTGCTCGGCATCGCCATCTTCTCGATTATCGTCATGCTGACCGGCTTTCCGCTGGCCTATTACGCGGCGCGCTACAACATCGATCTCGACTTGATCACGCGCGGTAGCGGATTCGGCTATTACGGCTCGGTGATCACCAATATCGTGTTCGCGTCGTTCACCTTCATCTTTTTCGCGCTCGAGGGTTCGATCATGGCGCAGGGCCTGGAACTCGGGCTCGGAATTCCCCTATGGCTGGGTTATCTGCTGTCCACGGTGCTGATCTTCCCGCTGGTCATCTACGGCATGAACACACTGGCCAAACTGCAGGTGTGGACCACCCCGCTGTGGCTGCTGCTGATGGTGCTGCCGTTCGGCTTCCTGGTGGTGCGCCATCCCGAGTCGGTGGACGCGTTCTGGTCCTACGGCGGCAAAGACGGTGCGGGCGTGAGCATTTCGGGCACCCTGCTGGCCGCCGGGGTGTGCCTGTCGCTGATCGCGCAGATCGCCGAGCAGATCGACTACCTGCGCTTCATGCCGCCGCGTACCCCGGAGAACTCGCGCAAGTGGTGGACCTGGATGCTGCTGGCCGGCCCGGGCTGGGTGCTGTTCGGCGCGATCAAGCAGGTCGTCGGACTCTTCCTCGCGGTCTACCTGATCGCGAATCTGCCTGCGGCCCAAGGCATCGCGAACCAGCCGGTGCACCAGTTCCTGGAGATCTACAAGGACATGGTGCCGGGCTGGCTGGCCATGACGCTGGCGGTGGTGCTGGTCGTGATCAGCCAGATCAAGATCAACGTGACGAACGCCTACTCCGGCTCGCTGGCCTGGACCAACTCCTACACCCGGGTCACCAAGACCTACCCGGGCCGGCTGGTCTTCCTGGGCGTGAACCTGGCGATCGCGCTGATCCTGATGGAAGCCAACATGTTCGACTTCCTGAACAACATCCTCGGCTTCTACGCCAACTGCGGCATCGCCTGGATCGTCACCGTCGCCACCGATATCGCGATCAACAAGTACGTCCTGAAGATCTCGCCGAAGGTGCCGGAGTTCCGGCGCGGCATGCTCTACGACTTCAATCCCGTCGGCCTGGTCGGCTTCGGGTTGTCGGCGGTGCTGTCGATCATGACCTTCTTCGGCCTGTTCGGTGAGCTGCTGAAGCCGTACTCCCCCATCGTCGCCGTGCTCGTCGCGTTCGTCGCGACACCGCTGACCGCGATCCTCACCAAGGGCAAGTACTACCTGCGCCGCACCGACGACGGCATCGAACTGCCGATGTTCGACGAGCACGGCAACCCGACAGGCGAGACGCTGACCTGCGTGGCGACCGGCATGGAGTTCGAGCGCCCGGACATGATCGCCTCGGCGGTGCCGGGCCCGGCGGGCGAGATCCAGTACATCAGCTCGCTGGCGCTGTCTACGGACAAGCACGGCGTCCACCTGCTGCCCCGCCAGCACTAGCCACAACGAAGGCCGCGGCAGCCGAACACGATTCGGCGGCCGCGGCCTTTGTCGTTTCAGTCGACGAGCCGGATGCCCGGCAGCGAGACCTTCGCGGCCTCGCGCAGATGCACCGTCGCGCGCTGCCAACGCCGGTGCGCGCGTTCGGGATCGGAGTCGATGAAGCTGGAGACCAGGATGCCGCGCAGGGCGTCCATCGCGGTGTAGACGAAATCGCGGGCGTCCCTGCGGGTTACCTCGTCCGGCACATACTGGGCCAGCGCCATCAGCACGGCATTGTTGACGAACGGCTCGACCTTGCCCGCCGCGGCCGCGAGCACCGGGTCGGTGCGTCCGGCCACCCACAGCTCCATCGCCGCGATGAACAGCGGGCCCTGATGCAGTTCCCACAGGAAATCGAGCACGGTGGCGATCGGGTCAGGCCCGGCCTTGATCCGGCCGATCTCCTGCATGGCCGCTTCGGTGCGGCGTTGCGCGAGATGGCTGATGGCCGCCACGACCAGGTCGTTCTTGGATCCGAAGTGATGCACCTGGGCACCGCGGGTGACACCCGCGCGCTCGGCGACCCGCGGCGTTGTCGTTCCGGCGTAGCCGAATTCGACCAGACAGTCGATGGTGGCGTCGAGCAGCCGCGTGCGCATCTCGCTGCTACGCTGCTCCTGCGTCCGGCGCGGCTTCTTCGCGCCACCTAAGATCCTGGTCATCCGCGAATTCTAACACTTACATACAGATCTGTATGTTCTCAGTGGTAGGCCGGCGGTGGCGCCGACCGGCGAGCCGCCCACACCGTGACGGTGAACAGCAGCACGCCCGCGACCGCCAGACCCGCGCCGACCACGGCCGGTGCGGTGTACCCGAGCCCGGCGGCGATGACCAGCCCACCGAGCCACGCACCCGCCGCATTCGCGATATTGAGCGCGGCATGGTTGAGCGCGGCCGCCAGCGTTTGCGCGTCGGCCGCCACGTCCATCAACCGGGTTTGCAGGCCGGGCGCCAATGCCGCGCCGGAAGCCCCGACCAGGAACGCGCCGATGCCCGCGGTGATCGGATTGTGCGCGGCGGCGACGAAGGCGGCCAGAATCACCGCCATCGCGATCATCGCCAGGAACACCGCGCGATCCACACCCCGGTCGGCCAGCACGCCGCCGATGATGTTGCCCGCGATCATGCCCAGGCCGAACAGCATCAGCACGATCGGGACCAGCGCCGCGCGCATGCCGGCCACGTCGGTGAGCGTGGTGGTGATGTAGGTGTACACGGCGAACATGCCGCCGAAGCCGACCGCGCCGACCGCCAGGGTCAGCAGCACCTGCGGACGGCGCAGGGCGCCGAGCTCGGTGAGCGGGCTGGTCGTTTTGAATCCGGTGAGGTCCGGGACGAAGGCGAGCAGGGCGGCGATCGTCGCCAAGCCGATGATCGCGACCACCAGGTACGCATCACGCCAGCCGAGATGCTGGCCGAGCCAGGTGGCGCCGGGAACGCCGACAACGTTGGCGGCGCTCAACCCCAGCATAACCGCGGCAACCGCCTTGGCCCGCTGACCGGCAGGTGCGAGGCTGGCCGCGGCCAGCGAAGCCACGCCGAAATAAGCGCCATGCGGGAGCCCGGAAACGAACCGTGCGGCCAGCAGGGTCTGGAAGGTCGGCGCGAACACGGTGGCGGCATTGCCGATGGTGAAGGCGATCATCAACAGCACCAGCAGCCGTTTGCGCGCCATCCGCGCGCACGACGCCGCGATCAGCGGTGCGCCCACCACCACGCCCAGCGCATAGGCGGAAACCGCGTGCCCGGCCGTCGGCTCGGAGACATCCATGGCCTCGGCAATGTTCGGCAGCAAACCCATCGACACGAATTCGGTGGTGCCGATCCCGAACCCGCCGAGCGCGAGCGCCAGCATGGCGGGGACATGCCAGCTGGTCCGCTCGGGCGCGGGCGGGGCGAGGGTCGACGAAGTCACACAGTGGTCAACTACTCGGCAGCCGGATTCGCTCCCCGGATGCCGGTGAGCTTGCCCACGCGTCGCGCCGGGATCTCGACTACACGCCGCCGGGAAAGCCGAGCTGCCGCCAAGCCTCGTACGTCACGACTGCTGCCGCGTTCGAGAGGTTCATCGAACGCCGCCCCGGCAGCATCGGGATGCGCAGGTGCGCGGTGAGGTGCGGATCATCGAGAACCTCGGCGGGCAGACCGGTAGGCTCGGTACCGAACAGCAGAACATCCCCCACCTGGTAATCGACCTCGGTGTAGTGCGTAGCAGCCTGGGTGGTGAAGGCGAAAACCCGCTCCGGCCGCAATGCCTCCCACGCCGAGGCGAGATTCTCGTGCACCGTCACCGACGCCAGATCGTGGTAATCCAGCCCGGCCCGGCGCAGCTTCGCCTCGGACAGATCGAATCCGAGCGGTTCGATCAGGTGCAGTTCGCACCCGGTCCCCGCGACCATGCGGATCGCGTTGCCGGTGTTCCCCGGAATCGCGGGCTCATGAAACATCACTCGGAACACTCGATCAGTCAACCAGATGGCAGGGCCGCGCCCGACGAGCCGGTTCCGGTGCGAGTGCTACTGCGTCGGCCGTTCCGGCAGGGCGCAGACTCCGCCCTCGGCCATGCCGGTGGGGCGGACACCGAGGCCCTGGTTGATCCGGGCGCGCTGGTTCTCCCAGGCGATGGCGGCGGCCAGCTCGGCGAGTTGCGCCTTGGACAGGTGGGTCAGCAGCTCGGTGCGCACGTTCTCGAGGTCGATCGCAGGTGTGGCTGTCATGGCTTCGGCGAAGGAGATGACCAGTTTCTCCAGGTCCGTGTAGGCGGCGCTGGTCCGGTAGCGCGGGAGATCGATGAGCTGTTTTTCGGACAGCCCCGCGGAGTGCGCCAGCGCGGAGCCGATATCGAGACAGAACTCGCAGTTGATCAGGCCCGCGACCTTCAGTTCGGCCAACTCCTTGAGCTTCGGGTCCAGCCGGTTGCTCAAGAGCAGCATGGTCTCGTATACCGCGACCGCGAAGCCGATCAGCGGCCGCCGCGCCAGCCAGCCGGGCAGATCCGACCGGTTGCGCTTCGCTTGCCGAAAAGCACTGGCGTAGTGGCGGATTCGGGTGAGTGCACGCATTGATCCATACCCCCTGTACTGGTTTCGTCTTCTCACCGTACGCCTGAACTACGCGCGGTAGTAGCCCTTTCGGTGCGGCGGCGGTTGTCGTACCGCACACACCCTGGGACCGGATAGGCTGCATCCCATGCCGAGCACCGCACACAATCCGGCCGGATCCGAGCCGCCCGCACCAGGTTTCGCGCACGCGACGGTCGCCACGGGCAGCCGCATCGTGCATCTGTCCGGGCAGGTCGGCGTCGACGCCTCCGGTCAGGTGGTGCCGGGCGGGCTGGCCGCGCAGACCACGCAGGCCCTGATCAACCTCGGGCGTGCGCTCGAGGCGGCGGGCGGCAAAGCCTCCGATCTGGTGAGCGTCCGGTTCTATGTCGTGGATTGGGATCCGTCGAAGTTCGAAGCGCTCGGCGCGGCGGGCGCGGCGGCCCGGGAGCACTACGAGTTCCCGGAAACCGCCGTCACACTGGTCGGCGTGGCCGCACTGTTCACGCCCGAGCATCTCATCGAGATCGAAGGCGTCGCAGTGTTGGATTAGACACGTCTGCAAGAATCGCTGACGTGAGCGACGACGACTCCGCCGAACGGCACCCGGGCCCTGGGGGATGGCAGGAGGCGCAGCCGACGGGGCGGGTGAACACAGCGGGCGCGCAATTCCTGCGTGTGCACCTGCCCATGGTGCTGGTGGCCGTGGTCATCGTCGTGGCCGTGGTGTTCGTGGCCTGGGATCGCTGGCGCCGTGGCGCCTTCTTCTTCGGCGGCGCAACCCTGCTCGCCGCGGCCCTGCGCCTGGCCCTCCCGACGCCGCGGGTCGGCTTGCTCGCGGTGCGCAGCAAGCCTTTCGACGTCGCCGCCCTGACACTGCTCGGCACGGCCATCCTCTTCATCGCCGCCACCATCAAGACCCTCGGCGTGCAATAGGGGTATACCGCAACAGAACTCCGCCGAATGCCCCACGCGTCAAGTGCTCGACCGCGTCGCGGGCAAATGGACCGTGCTCATCGTGGACGCGCTCGCCGACGGCACCCTGCGCCATACCGATCTGCGACGCCGCGTCGAAGGCGTCTCCGAGAAGATGCTGACGCAAACCCTCCGCCAACTGGAGTGCGACGGATTCGTCTCACGCACAGTGCATCCCACCGTGCCGCCGCGCGTGGAGTACATCCGCACCGAACTCGGCCACAGCCTGCGCACTCCCATCGCGGCACTGCGCGAGTGGATCGAAACCAATATCAACCGGATCGAGCAAGCGCGGCGCGAGGCAGCGAAATGACCATGGAAGGTCAGTTCAGAGGCATCGCTGCGGCGACCACCCGGCGTAAAGTCGAGCCATAGCCTAATAAGGTGCCGTCCCAGACCTCGGCGGCCGGTCCGATGCACCGACCCAGCGTAGGGAGACGGCATGCCAGGCAAGTTCGATGGCATCGACTGCGGCTTGTTCCCGTTGTGGACAGTCGCCGCCTTCATCTGCGGCGACGGCGAGGCGCCGGTCGGGACGGCCAGCGCCCGGGACCTATCGATGGCAGCCGGCCTGGTATGCGCGTATCTGCCTGTCCCCCAGGCGGATTTCGCGGGCTACTACTTGATCGCCACCCGCGCCGACTCCTACAAAGACCGCTTCACCAACGGCGCGGCGACACCCGTATGGCGCAGTACACCGCTACACGAACCCGACGGCTGGGCCGCAGGTCCGTGGAGCGCCCTCGAAACGTCTTGAGCTACCGGTTCTCTCGCGCCAGTCGCATGGTCTCGATGAGCAGCTTGGATACCGCCGCCGCCTCGGTGAGGAACCCGTCGTGGCCGTCGCGCGAGTGCACGACCTCGAGCCGGGCACAGCCGGGCAGCAGGTCGGCGAGTTCCTGCTGGGTGCGCAGCGGGTAGAGCCGATCGGAGTCGACGCCGCCGACCACACACGGCACCGGAGTCGCGGCCAGCGCGGCCTCGACACCGCCGCGCCCGCGGCCGACATCGTGCCGGTTCATCGCCTCGGTGAGCAGCACATAGGTGGCGGGATCGAAACGGCCGCACAGCTTTTCGGCCTGATGCTCCAGGTAGCTCTGGACCGCGTAGCGGCCGCCGCGCCACGGATCCTCGGCGCCCTGGGCGTGGTTCTCGAAGCGGTGATCCAGTTCGCCTTCGGTGCGGTAGGTCAGGTGCGCGATGCGCCGCGCCAGCCCCATGCCGGTCATCGGCGCGCGATCGGTGCCGTGATAGTTGCCGCCCTGCCAATCCGGATCGGCCTTGATGGCGGCGATCTGGGTGGTCTGGGTGCCGATCTGATCGGCGGTGGCGCGCGCGCCGACCGCGAGCACCAGCGCGGCGGCCACCCGCTCGGGGGCGCCGACCATCCATTCCAGGACGCGCATGCCGCCCATCGAACCGCCGACGACCGCGGCCAGCCGGTCGATGCCGAGCAGATCCATCAGGGCGATCTCCGCGGTCACCTGATCGCGGATCGAGATCTCGGGAAAACGTGCGCCCCATGGCTTTCCGTCCGGCGCCAAGGTAGCCGGGCCGGTGCTGCCCTTGCAGCCGCCGAGCACGTTGGTGGCGATGACGCACCATTCGTCGGTGTCGATCGGCGCGCCGGGGCCGACCATGCCGTCCCACCAGCCGGGCAGCTGGTGCAGATTGTCGGGGGCGCCGATCACGTGCGAGTCGCCGGTCAAGGCATGCTCGACCAGCACCACGTTGTCGAGGGTGGGCGAGAGTTCGCCCCAGCGTTGCACCGCGAGCTGGACGTCCGGGACCACAGCCCCGTTCTCCAGGCGCACATCGCCGATCGGGATCAGGCCGAGCCGGCCGTCCGGGGCGGGTAACAGGCGTCGGGTGTTCGGTTCGGTCTGCACGGTCACGCCGTCTGACCGATCACATGGGTTGCACACATGATGAGGACCTCCTGAACAGCGCGCTTGCTCCCGTCTTTCGAGAGCCAGGTCATCACCCGGAGCACCCCACCGCTGCTGGAGGGTTGCCGACCAGCGAGCCGGGGCTTCGCGCTGGCACTCATGACCTGAGGAACATGGTAGCTGGCGGTCGGTCGACGGTAGAAATCACGTCGACAAGATCACGCGAGCACCGCTGGTCCCGGTCGGAAACCGCCGGGACGACACAGCGTGGGAACTACTTGGACAGCGGGGCGCTACACAGCGCGCGGAGCTCGTCGAACGCGCGGAGCACGATCGTCCGGGTGGCACACGCCGCGGTCTGGGGATCACCGGTCAGGATCAGGTCCGGGTCGGCGTCGAAGGCGATGTGACACATCATCTGCCAGGTCGCGACGGCCAAACGCACTTTGAGTGAATCGGATTCCACCCCGAGCCGTTCGGCCAGCGCCGCGGTGACGGCTTCGCCCTTGCGGTCGCCGAATTCCATCGCGCGCGCGTTGACCGCCGGGCTGCTGCGCACGATCCGCTGCATCTTCTGGAACCGGCGGAAGGAGATGAGCTCATCGGCGTCGTTGCCCGCGGCCAGGTCGACCATGTGCAGATAGGCGTCACACATCGCCTGCAGCGGGTTGTCGATGCTCGGCCGGGCCCGCAGCAGTCCCGCGATGGCCTGCCCGAAATCCTCGACCGGGCCCAGGACGATGTCCTCTTTGATCTCGAAGTACCGGTTCACGGTGCGCGGCGAGACATCGGCGGCGTTCGCGATCTGTTCCACGGTCGTCGCCTCGAAGCCCTGCTCATCGCATAGATCGAGCGCTATTTCGATGATCCGCGACCGGGTTTGCTGCTTCTTGCGCTCCCGCAATCCGGCGGCCGGCGCCTTGGCACCCGGCGCTGGTTCGGGATCGGCGGTGGGGCCGGTCGATGAGTCGTCGAGCATGTCGCCACCATAACGCAGCTCATTCCGCCACTTGGCCGAATGAGTCAAATGTCGCACTACGACATTTTTCCCTTGACGCCAAATGTCGCACAGTGCCAGGATCGTCTGCGTACTTCTGAAACAGCTCGTCCCAGATGAGGGAGAAAACCCGTGACCCGAACTGCGCCAGCGGCGGATGTTCTTGAAAAACAAAGCGGCTCGGCCCGGTGGTGGGCGCTCGGCGTGATCGCCTTGGCCCAGCTGATGGTGGTGCTGGACGCCACCATCGTCACCATCGCGCTGCCCTTCGCACAACGTGATCTGGACATCAGCGACGGCAACACCCAGTGGGTGCTCACCGCCTACACGCTGATCTTCGGCGGCCTGCTGTTGCTCGGCGGACGCCTCGCCGACTACCTGGGGCGGCGCAAGATCTTCATGATCGGCCTGATCGGCTTCGCCGCCGCCTCCGCGCTGGCCGGTCTCGCCCAGAACGGCGCACAGCTGTTCGCGGGCCGTGGCCTGCAGGGCGCGTTCGCCGCACTGCTCGCCCCTGCGGCGCTGTCGCTGCTGTCGGTGACGTTCACCGAGACCAAGGAGCGCGCCCGCGCGTTCGCGGTGTTCGCCGGCATCTCGGCGGGCGGCGCGGCCATCGGCCTGATCGCCGGTGGCGCGCTCACCGAATACGCCTCGTGGCGCTGGACGCTGCTGGTCAACACCCCGATCGCGATCCTCGCCCTGGTCGGCGCGTTCGCCTTCGTGCTGAAGGACGTGCCGCTGCCCCGCACCGGCGGTTACGACGTGCCCGGCGCGATCACCGTCACCCTGGGCCTGATCGGCATCGTCTACGGCTTCAGCCGCGCCGCCGAGCACGGCTGGACCGACGGCAGCACCATCGGCTTGATCGTCGCCGGTGTCGCACTGCTCGCCGCGTTCGTCTTCATCGAATCGCGGACCGCGAATCCGCTGCTGCCGCTGCGCATTCCCGGTGAGATCAACCGGGGCGGCGCACTGCTGGCCGCGCTGCTGATCCCGATCGCGATGTTCGCGATGTTCCTGTTCCTGAGCTTCTACTTGCAGAACGTGCTCGGTTACACGCCGCTGAAGGCGGGTGTCGCATTCCTGGCGTTCCCGGCCGGTATCGCCATCTCCGCGGGCGTCACCAGCGCGCTGCTGCCGAAGTTCGGCCCGCGTCCGCTGATGATCGTCGGCGCCGCGCTGGGTGTGATCGGACTGGTGTTGCTGGCCCAGCTCAGCTTCGGCGACAGCTTCGCCACCAGTGTGCTGCCCGCTCAGTTCCTGATCGCGCTCGGCATGGGTCCGCTGTTCGTCGGCATGCAGGCCGTCGCACTGCACCAGGTGGACGAAGAGGACTCGGGCGTGGCCAGCGCACTGCTGAACGCGGCCCAGCAGATCGGTGGCGCGGTCGGCACCGCCTTGCTCACCACGATCTCGGTGCAGGCGGCCAAGGACTACGTCGCCGAAAACCCCGGTATCGACAACTTGGTCGCCCGGGCGTCCATCCACTCCTACGACGTCGCCTTCTATGTCGGTGCGGGCTTCTTCGCGCTGGCCATTCCGATCATCGCGCTGATGATCCGGGACAAGCCGGAGAACCTGATCGAGGGCGCCGAAGACGAAGTGAAAATCCCCGTCGGAGTCTGATTCGGGTAAACGGTCCGTGTATCGCGAGCGACTCGCGATACACGGACCTTGTCTTTCTCAAATAATGGACAAAAGTACTAATGAGTAACTTTCGTCACCATTCTCACTCAGGGGTACTGGCGCGCGGTGAGTTCGTTAGCAGCAGTACGCTTGTCTTGTTTGACCACATGCCTCGCCGACCACGCGGGGCATATACGTTGTCTGTTGGAACAGCTGGGGTCCGCTCACAAGCGTGTTCGCCTGGCCGTGCAATGAGGGCACCATCCTTAGGAGGACCCGCAGAACTATGTCCAAAAAGATCAAGGTTGAAGGCACCGTCGTAGAACTCGACGGCGACGAGATGACCCGGATCATCTGGCAGTTCATCAAGGACAAGCTGATCCATCCGTATCTCGACGTGAACCTCGAGTACTACGACCTGGGCATCGAGTACCGGGACAAGACAGACGACCAGGTCACCATCGACGCCGCCAACGCCATCAAGCAGCACGGCGTCGGCGTGAAGTGCGCGACCATCACCCCTGACGAGGCGCGCGTCGAGGAATTCGGGCTGAAGAAGATGTGGCGGTCGCCCAACGGCACCATCCGCAACATCCTCGGCGGCACCATTTTCCGGGCCCCGATCATCATTTCCAACGTGCCCCGGCTGGTACCCGGCTGGACGAAGCCGATCATCATCGGCCGTCACGCCTTCGGTGACCAGTACCGCGCCACCGACTTCAAGGTGCACCAGGCCGGCACCGTCACGCTGACCTTCACCCCGGAGGACGGCAGCGAGCCGATCGTGCACGAGGTCGTGAAGATGCCCGAGGACGGCGGCGTCGTCATGGGCATGTACAACTTCAAGCAGTCGATCGTCGACTTCGCGCGGGCCTCGTTCAACTACGGCCTGCAGCAGAACTACCCGGTGTACCTCTCCACGAAGAACACCATCCTGAAGGCCTACGACGGCATGTTCAAGGACACCTTCCAGGAGATCTTCGACAGCGAGTTCAAGACCCAGTTCGACGCGGCCGGGCTCACCTACGAGCACCGCCTCATCGACGACATGGTCGCCTCCTCCATGAAGTGGGAGGGCGGCTACGTCTGGGCCTGCAAGAACTACGACGGCGACGTGCAGTCCGACACCGTGGCCCAGGGCTTCGGCTCGCTCGGCCTGATGACCTCGGTGCTGCTCACTCCGGACGGCAAGACCTGCGAGGCGGAGGCCGCACACGGCACCGTCACCCGGCACTACCGTCAGCACCAGCAGGGCAAGCCGACCTCGACCAACCCGATCGCGTCGATCTTCGCCTGGACCCGCGGCCTCGAACACCGCGGCAAGCTGGACAACACCCCCGAGGTGATCGGCTTCGCGCAGGCACTCGAGGACGTCGTCATCAAGACCGTCGAAGGCGGCCAGATGACCAAGGACCTCGCGGCGCTCGTCGGCGGGGACCAGGGCTACCTGAGCACCGAGGAGTTCCTCGGCGCGCTGGACGTCAACCTGGCTCGCGCACTGCGTAGCTGAGAATTATCGCCGGGCCGAGCTGAGACGCTCGTCCGTCACCCCGGCGCTGGGCTCGAACCCCAGCGCCGGGTCGAACGGAATCGGGCACCCGCCCACCGCTTTTCGGTGCACGGGTGCCCGGACTGTTTTCTGGGTCTCATCGGACCGACATGCGGCCGTGCGGATCCACAGCCGAGCGGATCTCGGTCAAACGGTTCGTGTTCGCGGCGAAGTAGCGGTCGGCGGGCTGTGCCGGTTCGAGGTAGTTGACGTAGCCGCCTGCCGAATGAGGGGCTACCAACCGGTGTGCTCGGTCGATCCACGCTGCCCCATCGTCGAGGGCATCCGTGGCAATCCATTGCAGGACCGCGCTGTGGTCGCGCCACGGGCACGCGGTGGCGTCGGGAAGCAGATCACGCACGGCGCCGTCGAGCGGATCCACCAGCACCATGCCCCGACCGCCCGCGCTCGAACGAGCGGCGACGGCTTCGACCACCGCGTCCGCGAGGGCGGGCGAGAATTCCGCGACCACATCGGATCCCGCCACCGTGCTCGTGCGGGGCATATCGGACTGCCCGCCGGCGAGACTCAGGACCGCGTCGAGATGACCGAGGGTCCGGTGGTGCGTGCCGACGGGCGCGGCCCCCACGATTCCGGCCAGCCGCGCCGCCGTCGTGGTGCCGGTGCCAGCGGCGCAGACCAGCAGCACCGCACAGTCGACCGCGCCGGTGCCGTCCGCGCTCACTTCGACCGAGGCCCAGGCCGTCCGGCCGGTCTCGGGCAGCCAGCGCGCCCAACCGGTCAGCACCTGTTGCGCCACCGCCCCGGGAAAAGTCAGTCGCACAATGTCTTTCGGGGCGGCGGGGCAGGTGCGGAAGGTCAACGAGGTGAGCACGCCGAGGCCACCGCCACCGCCGCGCAGCGCCCAGAACAGCTCCGGCCGGTCCGCGGCCGAGACCTTCGCGACCGATCCATCCGCCAGCACGAGCGTGGCCTCGATGAGCCGGTCGCAGGTGAACCCGTACAGCCGCGTCTCCACGCCGAGGCCGCCGCCGAGGGTGAGTCCGGCGATGCCCACCGTCGGGCAGGTGCCCAGCGGCAGGGTCTGACCGTGGCGGGCCAGGTCGGCCTGGATCCGGTAGAGCGACGCGCCCGCGCCGATCACCGCGACGCCGTTGTCATAGGTGATGTCGTCGAGCTGCCGCAGGTCGAGGACCAGCGCGTCATCGGCGGCCGAGGCTCCCACATAGGAATGCCCGCCACCGCGGACCGCGATCGGCAGATCATGGTCGTTCGCGAAAAGAACGGCTGCCCGCACGTCCTCGGTGGCCGTCGCCCGGACCACGGCGGCGGGGTGCGCACCATCGAATCTCGGATCGAAAAGCTGTTTGGCTGTTGCGTATTCACTGTCGGCCGGGAGCAGGAGCGGCTGGTGCAAGCGGGCACTCAAGCGCGACCAGTCCGGCGCGGGGCCTTGCCGCGCAATCGGTTCGGCCTCGATGCGCGCGGCGAACCCGGAGCTGACCGCCGCGGCCGCTCCGGCTCCCACCGCGGCGCGTAGAAACGCCGCTCGCGACAGTTGACGGCTGATGCTTGCGAGCCTATCCGAGCGACCGGTGGTCTTCGGTCACCTTCGAACCGACGGCGCGTGGACCAATGCCGCGGTGACTCGGCGGACGACGGGAAGCACGAGCAGCAGGGTCGGAAACGCGATGGGCCAGGACACTGCCCAGGAGCGCAACCAAACCCCAACGGCGAGACCGTCGCTCATCAGCGTGCTGATGAACGACACTATGCAGGTCATCAGGATGGAAAGCAGCATCGGCAGGATCACCGCCGAATACCGGGCGGGCAGCTTGCCGAAAGCGTTGCGGGAGTTGGTGTTCGCGGAATTCATCGATCGCTCCGTAAGGTTCCGTCAGGCAACGACTCCGCCGAATTGGCGGGGCCGGTGCGTTGGTTGACGTGAACGCTTACGGCGACGCGATGTCGCGGGGCCGAGCATAGGACAGCCGCAGAGGGCGGCGCAAGCACGGGGTTTCAGACGTCGATTTCGAAGCGTTTGAAGCGGGACGTAGCGCCCGCGGCGAGGCGGACCGAGCTCTTCGGCACCGCGTAGTGCCCGGCTAAGAGTTCGATGGCGGCCTTGTTGGCCTTGCCTTCGACGGCGGGCGCGCGCACGTAAAGGGTGAGGGTGCCGTCGTCGGCGGTCTCGACCAGCGGGCCCTTACGGCTGTTCGGCTTTATCGTCGCCCTTACCACCGTCGGGTGCACGCGATTCTCCTGTCACGACACTGGTTTCCGCGGGCTTCGATGCTGCCGTAGGCACCACCGTGTGCCGCGGGCGACGCGGTCGCCGGATCAGTTTGACCAGACCCCACAGGGCCGCGCCGAGCAGCACCAGGAAACCGAGCCACGGAATCGCCTTGCCGGTGAAGACAACCGCGTCCTTCAGCCAGTCCACCAGGGAATTCCAGCCTTCGACGATGCCGTCCCAGAAGTTGCTGGGGCCGGCGTCGGAATGCTTGGCGTCGGTGCTGAGGGAGATGGTGAGGGTGGACAGGGCGACCTGATCGTCGAGGTGCCGCTTCTGCGCGGTGAGGCTGTCGAGCTCGCCCTGGCGGCTGGACAGGGCCTGTTCCGCCGCGATGAGGTCGGCGGTGTTGTTCGCGCCGGCGATGAGTGCCCGCAGCCGATCCACCGAGGCCTGCAGGGCCTTGATCCGGGCGTCCAGATCTTCCCACTGCATGGTGACGTCATCGCGGTTCGTGCTGATCTCGGTGACCTCGCCGATCTTGCCGAGACCGTTGATGAACGCATCGGTTTTGTCGGCGGGCACCCGTACGGTCAGCGACGCGCTGGGCTGGTCGTCGTCGTCCTTGGTGCCGGGTTGCTCTGTGCGCGAATCGATCCGGCCGCCCGCGGCCCGCACCTGATCGGCGACCTTGCCCGCCGCGGCGATCGGATCACCGGCCACGATCTCGACATTGCCGGTCACAACCTCCTTGCGGGACAACACCTCCCCGCTCGGCTGCTTGCTGTCGCCGGGCGCCTGCTCGCGGAATCCGGGCGGCGCGACCGCCGGTGCCGCGGTCTCGAACGCCCTTCCGGCAGTGCCGGAATCCTTGTCGTCGGCACCGCAGCCCACAAGCAGTGTCAGGCTCAGCAGGCCGATGCACAGAAGCGCAAGCTTTCGCATGCCCGCAGCGTAGCCGCTGTGGTGGCGCAGGTCACTCGACATTCTCTGGGGACTCGGCGGTCCAGCGCGGATTCCGGCCCGTGATGGCCACGATGCGGTCGATGAGGGGCGCGTCGCCGGGAGTCGGGACGGCAGGGCTCCACAATTCGGGGACGGGACTGTTCGGGATGAACTCGGCGACATGGTCGAGGCAAGCGCGCAAGGTGTGGTCGGGCAAGATGAAGGGCCGGTCGAGCGCACGCGCCAGATCCCAGCCGTGCACCACGATTTCGGTGAACGCGATGCGGGCCCAGAGTTCGTTGGCGAGTTCGAGGCTCCCGGCCGGTGTCGCGCCCTGCCACGCCGCCGGGTCGTCCCAGGCCACGCCGAGCAGCTGCACACGCTCGGCGAGCACGGCGGGACCCGGCACCGCGGCGGAGGCGACCGGCTCCTGCTCCTTACGGGCGAGGGCGGCGGATCCTCGCACTACCTCGTCCAGGTGCACGAGGAGGTCCTCGACGCGATACTTGCTGCACGGTGTCGGCAGTGTCAGCTGGGCGTCGGTGATCTCGGTCAGCAGTTCGATCATGGCCGCACAGGCCGGCTTCAGGTCGATCATTCACGCACTCCTCGATGACGGCACGGGTCGGGCACGCCCCGCTCCCGTCAATACCGACTCTCCGGCGCGCCGAAAGTCATCGGCCGCCGGTCACTTGCCGAAGTGCCGGTGTTCGTGGATGCGGGCTTCGACAGCCTCGATGCGGGTATCGGACAACGGGTGGGTGCTGAACCAGCGGAGATAGACCGCCAGCGACGAGTCGTCGTGTTCGCCCAGCCATTCGTCGTGGACCTCGCGGCATTCGCGACCGTATCCGAGGTCGACGGCGACGCGGTCGGCGCGAAGTTCCTCGCGTTGCGAAAGCTGGGCCTGGCCAAGGGGTTCCACTACGACGAGCAGGCCGAGCAGTGCGAATGCGGCGAGCGGGCCGATCAGCAGGATCAGCGCCGCGACCAAGGGCAGCAGGAGCAGAACGGAGGTGCCCAGGCCACCGATCAGCAGGATCGCCGAGGCCATCCCCGGCGCGTCCTCGGCCACAGACTCCGCGAGGGCCAGCACCCTGGCCAGGCCGAAGTGCAGCACCCGGCCGAGCAGCTTGACCGGCAGCGAGTACCAGCGGGCCAGGGTCGCGGTGCGCTTCTTGCCCTCGAGGTGGTGGCCGAGTTCGTGGGCGAGCACGCCTTCGAGCTGGCGGCTGTCCAATGCGTCCAGAGCCCAGGTGGTGACGCCGACGATGCCGCCGGGGGCCGCGAAGGCGTTCAGTTCATCGGAGTCCTGCACCCACAGGGAATAGGCCGCGCCCTCGACTCCCGCTGTGCGCGTGACGTTTTCCCACGCCTTCGCGAGGATCGCCTGCTCCCGCGGCTGCGGGCGGCGGAAACCGTAGGCCACCCTCGCGAGCACCGCGTCGTCGTCGGGCAGGAACGCGAGCGCGCCCGAGGCCAGCCACAAGACACCGGCCGTCAGTGCACCCCACACCCCGAAAACGGCGAACGGCACGCACACCAGCACCGTGCTCAGCACGATCGAGGGCAGCGAAACGAGTAGTACCGCAGCCGATTCCACCCGCCGCCGCCAGGTTTCCACCGGCCACAGCAACGGGTTGGGCGTGTATTCGAGGAACTCGTAGATCGGTTCCGGGCGTTGCGATCTCGGCTCCGGCCGGAGCACGGCGACGATCCGGTCCCAGAGCGTGGACCCGAAGCTCTTTCCCCCGTGTGACATAGCGCCGCACTCCCCCAAGTAGCAGGTGCAATTGTTTGCCAGGGTACCCACGGAAAATCGCTGGGGAACCTGGTTTTTCAGCGGAAGTCGCGAGACTTGGCCTCGATGCGGAGGTTCAATTGCTGGAGGTGTTCGGCGACCACGCTGACCGCGCCCTCGGCGTTCTGCACCCGGCCGCGGATGAGCAGAGCGGGCGCCGATTGGGCGAGGCGGCGGTAGCGGGTCCACAGGCCGACCGAGCAGACGATATTGATCATGCCGGTCTCGTCTTCGAGGTTGATGAAGGTGACGCCCGCCGCGGTGGCGGGGCGCTGCCGATGGGTGACGGCGCCGCCGACCAGGACGCGGGAACCGTCGGGGACCGACAGCAACTGGTCGGCCGGGATGACGCCGAGCGCGTCGAGTCGCGAGCGCAGGAACTCCGTCGGGTAGCTGTCCGGCGAGACGCCGGTGGCCCACACGTCGGCGGCGGCGAGTTCGAGGTCACTCATGCCGGGCAGCACGGGGGCCGTGGTAGCCGCGCCGGTGCCGGGCAGTCGATCCGGGCGTTCGCCCGCGGCGGCCCCGGCGGACCAGAGCGCCTCGCGGCGGGTGACGCCGAGGCTGCCGAGCGCACCGGCGGTGGCGAGGGATTCCGCTTGCGGGACAGTGAGTTCCACCCGGCCGGTCAGGTCGAGAAAGGACGTGTACCGCCCGTGCGCGCGGGCCGCGACGATCTTCTCGGCGAGCTCGGCGCCGATGTGGCGGACCGCCGCCAGCCCGAGGCGCACCTCTTTGCCCTCGTTCTCCAGATCGGGTTCGGCACGGCTGGCGTTGATGTCGGGGCCGTGCACCAGCACCCCGTGCCGGCGGGCGTCGGCGACCAGCGACTGCGGGGAGTAGAAACCCATCGGCTGCGCACGCAGCAGACCGGCGCAGAACGCTGCCGGATGGTGCAGCTTGAACCAGGACGAATAGAACACGATCGAGGCGAAACTCTGCGAATGACTTTCCGGGAAGCCGAAATTCGCGAAAGCGTAGAGCTTCTCGTAGATGCGGTCGGCGACCGCGCCGATAATGCCGTGCTGGTCGCGCATGCCCTGGTAGAAGCGATCCTTGAGGCGCTCCATGCGCTCCGGTGAACGCTTGGAGCCCATCGCCCGGCGCAGCTGATCGGCTTCGGCGGCGGAGAATCCGGCCACGTCGACGGCCATCTGCATGAGCTGTTCCTGGAACAGCGGCACGCCGAGGGTGCGCTTCAGCGAATTCTTCAGGGCGTCATGGTCATAGGTGACTTCTTCGCGCTCGTTGCGGCGGCGGATGTAGGGGTGCACCGAGCCGCCCTGAATCGGTCCAGGACGGATCAGCGCGACCTCCACCACCAGGTCGTAGAAGTTGCGGGGCTTCAATCGGGGCAGGGTCGCCATCTGGGCGCGGGACTCCACCTGGAAGACGCCGATCGAGTCGGCGCGGCACAGCATGTCGTAGACGCCTTTTTCGGTCAGGTCGAGCTGGTGCAGTTCGACGGTCTT
The DNA here is from genome assembly GCF_015355755.1 of Nocardia sp. XZ_19_385. NCBI lineage: Bacteria > Bacillati > Actinomycetota > Actinomycetes > Mycobacteriales > Nocardiaceae > Nocardia > Nocardia sp. XZ_19_385. The sequence goes on along the minus strand of NZ_JACVEE010000002.1, from coordinate 2,173,480 downwards.
GCCCTCGTGCTCGCGCACCATGTCGATCATGTAATGCAGCGCCGAGAGCATGCCCAGGCCGAGCAGGTCGAACTTCACCAAACCCGCTGCGGCGCAATCGTCTTTGTCCCACTGCAACACGCTGCGGTTGGCCATGCGCGCCCACTCCACCGGGCAGACATCGGCGATGGGGCGGTCGCAGATCACCATGCCGCCGGAGTGGATACCGAGATGTCTTGGCAGACCCTCGATCTCGCTCGCCAAGTGCAGCACCTCGGTGGGGATGTCGGTCTCGGTTTCGTTCGCGACGCCGGTCCAGCGGCTCACCTGTTTGCTCCACGCGTCCTGCTGGCCCGGCGAAAACCCCAGCGCGCGTGCGGCATCGCGCACCGCGGACTTACCGCGATAGGTGATCACGTTCGCCACCTGGGCGGCGTAGTCGCGCCCGTATTTGGCGTAGACGTGCTGGATCGCCTCCTCGCGGCGATCGGATTCGATGTCGATATCGATATCGGGCGGGCCGTCGCGTTCCGGGGACAGGAAGCGTTCGAACAGCAGCTCGTTGGCGACCGGGTCGACATTGGTGATGCCGATGGCGTAGCAGACCGCGGAGTTGGCGGCCGAGCCGCGGCCCTGGCAGAGGATGTCATGGTCCTTGCAGAAGGTGACGATGTCGTGCACCACCAGGAAGTAGCCCGGGAAACCGAGTTCGGTGATGATCGCGAGCTCGTGCTCGAGCTGCTGGTAGGCCTTCGGGTTTCGCTCCCGCGGGCCGTAGCGCTCGCCCGCGCCGCGCAGGGTGAGCGCGCGCAGCCAGGAGTTCTCGTCGTGGTCCGGCGGTACCTCGAACGGAGGCAGTTTCGGCGCGATCAACCGCAGATCGAAGGCGCATTCCCGGGCCAGCGCAACGGCATTGGACACCGCCTGCGGGCAGGCCGCGAACAGCTGCGCCATCTCCGCGCCGGAGCGCAGGTGCGCGCCGCCGGTGGGCGCGAGCCAGCCGGCGATGTCGTCCAGGCTGGAGCGGGCCCGGATCGCGGCCAGCGCCATGGCGCGGCGGCGCTGCGGCGGTGCGGCGAAATGCGCTCCGGTGGTGGCCAATACGGGCAGGCCGCAGCGGTCGGCGAGGGCGATCAGATAGGCGTTGCGTTCGTCGTCGGTGGGAATACCGTGGTGGGTCAGTTCCACGCTCACCCGGTCGTCGCCGAAGCGTTCCATCAACTCGCGCAGCGCCGCCTCGGCCTGTGGTAGCCGAGTGTTTCCCACCTGAAGGTCTTGCTCCAGCGCTTGGCGCACATGGCCTTTCCGGCAGCCGGTCAGGATGTGCCAGTGCCCGCCCGCGGCAGCGGTGAGGGTGTCGAGGTCGTAGCGGAGGATGCCCTTCTCCCCTGCCGCGAGGTGCGCGGCGGCGATCTCCCGGGAGAGTCTGCGGTAGCCCTCCTGACCACGCGCGAGCACCAGCAGGTGCGGACCGGCGGGGTCCGGCGCTCCGGTTCGCGGCGCGGAATCCGGCGCGTCGGCATGTCCGCCTTCGGTTTTCGCCGACCGCTGCTGCGCCGCCATCCCCTTGCGACGCAGCACGGCCGACGTGGGGTCCGAGCCCGGCAACCCGGTCCCCAGCGACAGCTCCGACCCGAACACGGTCGGCATATTCCATTCCTTGGCCGCCTCGAAGAAGCGGACCGTCCCGTAGAACCCGTCATGGTCGGTGAGCGCGATCGCCTCCAGCCCGAGCCGCACCGCCTCCTCGACCAGTTCCTCCGGCTGACTCGCGCCGTCCAGGAAGCTGTACGCCGAATGCGCGTGCAACTCGGCGTAGGGCACCGTCGGACCGTCGGGCCGCGCAATCGGCTCGGCCTGATATTCGCCGCGCTTGCGCGACCAGGCCGGGCTGTCGCCGCCGTCCCCGGAAGGCATTGCCTCCGGTTTGGGCCGGCCGGACAGCACCCGCTCCATCTCCGCCCAGGTCGGCGGCCCGTCTCCCCAGCTGCTCACCTCCTCGACCTGCTCATTGCGGCACAGTCCCGCTCGGCAGACGCGCCGTGGAACCGGCGTCGAGGGCGGCCTCCACCCGGTCCAGGCCGGAGCGGATCATCGTGCCGTAGGCGTCGTAGACCAGGACCGCGAGATGGCCGCGCGCGATCGTCAGCTGCATGCGGGCGGTTTCGAAATCCCCGCAGCGGCGGTGGCTGTCGGCCAGGTTGAGATACAGCGAGGGCAGGAAGCAGCGCAGACCCTCGTCCAACGGGATGCCCGGACCGAACACCGAGGCCAGGGCGCGCTGATCCCAGATCAGCGCGGCCGGGTCGTCGTCTTGCAGGACAGCCAGATGATGCGCGATCACGCAGCGCTGCAACGGATCTCCGGCTATGCCGAGCTCGTCCCACAACTGTTCGAGCGCGTGCCGCGCCGCCTTCCGGTTGTCGCTGCCGAGCCGCACCGCGGCAAAGATGTCCGCCATCCGATCGTCCGCCATGCGCAGAAGTATCGCACATATGTTCGAGGGTTTCGAGGGTGATTCGAACGGGGTTGCGAACATTTTGCGACCCACCCGAAATGTGGGCCGCCTCACTTGGCGGGTAAACTTACTTCGGAGTAAGTTCGTGCCAATTCGATCTGCAAAGGAGCAGCGATGACACACGCTGACCAAGCCGACGGGAAACGGCGCAACCGCCGTGACCTGACCGGCAGGCACGTCCTGATCACCGGCGCGTCCTCCGGCATCGGCCGCGCCGCCGCCCTGGCCGTCGCCGCCAAGGGCGCCACCGTCTTCCTGCTCGCGCGCCGCGGCGACGAGCTCGCCGGCGTCGTCGAGGAGATCCGCGCCGCGGGCGGCAAGGCCTATGGATACCAGTGCGATGTCACCGAGACCGATTCCGTCGACCAGGCCGTCAAGACCATTCTGGACGAGCACGGCCACGTCGACATGCTGGTGAACAACGCGGGCCGCTCCATCCGCCGCGCCATCCACCGCTCCACCGACCGGATGCACGACTTCGAGCGCACCATGGCGGTCAACTACTTCGGCGCGCTGCGCATGACCCTGGCGCTGCTGCCCCAGATGCGCGAGCGCAAGTTCGGCCACATCGTGCAGATCAGCAGTGCCGGAGTGCAAGTCGCGACCCCGCGGTTTTCCGCCTATCTCGCGAGCAAGGCCGCACTGGATAAGTTCACCGAGGTGGCCGCGGTCGAAACCATGGCCGACGGAGTCACTTTCACCACCATCCACATGCCGCTGGTGCGCACCCCGATGATCACACCCAGTGGAACGCAGGGGCCTTCGGAATCCCCCGAGTGGGCCGCCGCCACCATCGTGCGCGCGCTCACCGAGCGCCCCAAGCGCATCGACGTGCCGCTGGGCACCCTCGCCGAATACGGCGCGCTGGTCACCCCGAAGATCCGGGACCGCATCCTGCACCGGTACTACCGCGCGCTTCCGGACTCCCCCGCCGCCAAGGGCGAACACCTCGAGCCCAGTAACGAGGACACCGAAGGCGAAGCGCCGCAACCGGAATCGACGCCGCGCCCGCAGTCCGCGGCCCGCAAGGCAACCGGCACCGCGTTACGCCGCGCCGCGCGCTGGGTACCCGGCACACACTGGTGAAACCTCCGGGGCCCGTCCCGCAGGGGGCGACGGGCCCCGGACCCGTTATGCCACTTGCGCTCTGACGCGAGCCCGTGCGGACACCGCGCCGGAGCCCCACAGCGCGACCGCGATGTATCCGATCTGTTCGGGAATCCGGAACCACAGCGGCGTCGCGGGGTCGCCGTTCAGTGGGATGTCGTTCAGCGCCACATGCACATTGGCGGGCAGCATCAGCACCAACAGCAGCGCGAGGCCCAGCCCGGCGAACGGCCGGGTCGCGGGTATCAAAAGCCCTATCGCTCCGGCTAATTCGAGGACCCCGGTGGCGTAGACGGTGAAGTCGGCGAAGGGCACCAACGCGGGCACCATTGCCACCAGGTCGGCATGGCTCGGCATCACCGTCACGCTGTCGGGGACGAAATGTGCGCTGCCGGTCATCAGCAGCAGGACCGCCAGGCCGTGGATGGCGCTGGAACGCCATGTGCTGAAACGGCTTACGCCGAACGCGCCGAGGGCGCGGAACAGCAGGGCGGGGACTACGAGTAAAAGCAGAGTGTCGAACATGAACCGTCTCCTGGGAAATGTATGGACTAGCCGGTGAAGAACAACCCGGCGCCGCCGGCGTCCCGGGCCGAGACGAAGAACCCGTCGGCCGTGGGATGCGTGGCCGTACCGCCGTTTTCGACGATCGCTCGCGCTCGCGCGGGATCCTCGACGCGGATCGTCATCGCGGCCAGATACGACGCCGCGGGCGCGGGCTCACCGGGCAGCACCTGCTCGGCCTCGGTGGCGTCGACGAATTCGAGCCGGGCGGAACCGATTTCGAGTACGGTGCGCGGGCCCTCTCGATCGGGGCGACGACCTGCGAGCTGCGCGTACCTATCGACGATCGCCGCGAAGTCCGCGGTCGCCGCGACGATCAGCACCGCGCCGATGCCGCGGGCACCGTTCTTGTGGTCGAGATAGCGCGGCTGGTGCACGTATTCACGGGTGAGGTGCTGTGCGAGACCAAGGTACGACTCTGGTGTCGAACGCGGGTCGACATGCACGGCGCGCGCCCGCATGGTGCGCGCGCCGTTCTCGGTGTCGACCTCGCGTTCCAGGTCGAGCACGCCGGAAGTCTGTAAACCCGCGGTCCGCAACAACTCGTCCGCGGCGTCGGCGTCGGTGGTGTCGAGGTTGAGCAGGCGGAAGCCCTGGTATTCCGCGGCTATCGCCCGGGTGCGCCAGGGGTCAGGTGCGGTGTCATCGACTATGCCGAGCAGTTCGATATAGGAATCCCCGAACAACGCACAGTGATTCGCGGTACAGCCCGGCACCGGCGGCTCGCCGGGTCCCGCGCTCAGCAGGTGCCGGGAGCGCGGGCTCAGTGTGAAACCGAACGACGCGTAGCGGCGCTCGAGATCGTCGAGATCGCGGGTGAGGATGCCGGTGTGGTGAAAGCCGTTGATGCCGTTGGTCACGGCACCGATCCTCGAGGCGCGCGCACCACGTTGTCCACGACAAACGGTGGCTACGCCGGTATCCGACACTGTCGTAGCCTGTGCTGGTGGATTCGGTCAGGCTGGACACCGTCGACCTGGCGTTGCTACACGCGCTGCAGATCGACGGGCGCGCGCCGTTCAGCCGGATCGCCGAGGTACTCGACGTCTCCGACCGCACCATCGCGCGGCGATTCGCCCGGCTGCGCGCGCAGAGTCTGGCGCGGGTCTGCGGGGTGCCCGACAGTTCCCGCATCGGCCAGTCGGAATGGTTGGTGCGCTTGCGCGTCCGGGCCGGCGGTGCGGACATCGTGGCCCGGGACCTGGCGCGCCGGCCGGACACCGCGTGGGTGACCGTGCTGGCGGGCGGCGCGGAAGTGATGGCCACCCTGCGGGTCGACGGTGAGCGGCCACTGCCCGCGCTGTCCGTGCATTCGCAGGTGCTGGCGGTCGACACACAGCGGCTGCTGCGGCACCTCACCGAGCTGCGCTGGCGAGGGCGCACCAGCGCGCTGTCCGCTGAACAGGCGGCCGCACTCGGTGCACCGGAACCCGATGCCGCCGAAACGATCACGCTGACCGACCTGGACCGGCGGCTCCTGCCCGCGCTGGCCCGGGACGGCCGCGCCGACTATCCGAGCCTGGCGCAGGCGGCCGGCTGGTCCGAATCCGCGGTCCGGCGCCGCCTGGATGAACTGCGCCGGCAGCGCGTCGTGCGGTTCGACGTGGAAATCGATGCCGCCACACTCGGATTCCCGGTGCATGCGCTGCTCTGGCTGAACGTCGCCCCCGCCCGTCTGGCCGGTGTCGCCCAGACGCTGGCCGGACACTCCGAAGTCGCCTTCGCCGGTGCGACCACCGGTGCGCACAATCTCCTCGCCATCGTGGTCTGCCGGGACGCCGCCGCCCTGTTCGACTATCTGACGGTCCGGATCGGCGCGATCGAGGGCATCGAGCACATGGAATCCGCGCCCATCACCGCCATCACCAAACGGGCCGCGCCGACCGCCTAACCGGGAAGCTGGCGGGGTTCCGGGAGGAAGTCGCGCGCCTTCGAACGGACGCTGCCCCAGATCGCCATTCCGATGAACGGCGTATTGGCGGCGACGTGCAGTTGGCGTTGCCCGAGGTCCACCACCGCGTGCGCGCCGCCCTTCATGACCATCGCGCTCTGGCGGCGCAGCGGCTGAGCGAATTGGTCTGTCTGACGGGCGAAGCGCCCTGTCTGTGCCGCGAACCAGCCGGCGATGTCCGGGGGTAGGAGAGATCCGACTACGTCGGACCCTCAGGCGAGGCGGCGGACCGAGTCTGCGATGAGGGCGGTGGCGGGTTTGGGGGCGGCGCCGCAGCTGGCTTGGCGGGGAGCGAAAGCCACGGTGCGTGCGGTGACGTGCCAGCGGCGGCCGTCGCGGTGGGTGACCACCGCCGCGCCCGCGACGGCAGGATCGGTTGTGGTGAAGTCGGTTTCGAGGCGCACGGTGAGATCGTCGAGGGCAGCCGGAACCTGTTCGCGGACGGCTATTTCCGCGACCTGCTCGATCGGCTTGTGGCCGCTGCGGCCGCGGAAACCGGTCAGTGTGAACCCGCCGCGGCGGAGGGCTTCGACTGCCGCCGTGGCGGATTCGGTATCGACGCGGCCATAGGTGAGGCCGGAGGGCAGCAGCACCATCGCGGGGGCGAAGCGATGACCACCGGTGTGCGAGCATTCCCACACCTGGTCGGGGTAGTCGGCGGCCAGGTTCGCGGCGATCGGGCGGCCGAGCAGTGCGCAGCACTGGTCGCGTTTGCCGTGCGCGCACACCAGGATCACCGGATCATCCACGCGCGCACCGATTCCCGGCGGCGGGCCATTCAATAGATGCAGGTCGACGTCGAGGAGTTGCTTCAAGTCGGTGATCTCGAAGCGTTCGCACCAGAAGCCCTCGGGGCGGGAGTTGGCGATCAGAACCGTTCGGGTGCCGGTGAATTCGTTGCGGCCGGGACGGCGGATCAGAGTCGGGCGGACGTGCGCGGCGGCGGTGCGGGCCGCCAGCTCGGGGGTGATCTCCGGGCCGAGGACTTCGTCACCGATCACATCGCGGCCCCAGGCGCCCGGCTGTTCCACGCACAGCCATGCACCGACCTTGGTCGCGCTGCCCGGCAACGGCACGTCGATCGCGGCAGCCGCGGAGCAGGTCAGACCCTCGAAGTTCACCGTTTCACTGTAGGACCCGGGCGCGCTCACGCCGGCAGGTCGGCCCGGCCGTCCAGCGCCGGCCGGCTCAGGAACGGCAGCACCGTGTGCTCGAACTCCCGGTACCGGTCGCGGTGGATGCTGTGACCGCAGGTGAAGTCGGCGACCGTGCAGTCCTGGATGGCCTCGCGCATGATGGCCAGCTTCACCGGGTCCACCATCCCGCCCGGACCGCCGCGCAGGACCAGGGTGGGCGCGGTGATGTCGGCCAGCCGGTCCCACCACTCTGGATTCGGCTTACGGAACTGTTCCAGCGCGGTGCGCGTCATCGTGCGGTCGAAGGCCAGCACCGCCCGCGGATGCCGGACCACGCTGCTGGTGGCATGCCACAGCTCCGGCACCGACGGAAACCGGCGGGTCAGCGTCTGCTGCTCGGCACCCGACCGCAGCGGCAACGGACACTCCTCCATGACCAGCCGCCGCACCAGCTCAGGCCGCTCCTGCGCGACGCACGACACCGCGTAACCACCCAGCGAATGCCCCACCAGGTCCACCGAGGTCACCCCCAAATGGTCGACCAGTCGCAAGACATCCGCCCCGAACTCCCCGAACAAATAAGAATCAGTGTGCGCACTGCGCCCATGCCCCCGCAGATCCGGAACGATCACCCGCCGCCCAGCCCGCAGCAACTTCCTTACGAACCGATCCCAGGTATATCCGTCCCCACCCATCCCGTGCACCAGCACCACCGGCACATCGCTGCCCTCCAGCGAGCAGGACGCGCCCGAATCGCGATAAGCGATCCGCACGCCCCCCAACACCACATCCCGAGTCAGCTCCACGATGTCCGAGGATACTGACAGTCCCCCACCCTTCACCGAGGATTTGTCGGGCATCACAGGCATCTACACCCCGAACCCGCCGTCATCGCACCCGACCAATCAAGATCATCAGGCACTGGCAGCGGGACTTCTCGCACAACGCCACCATGAGCGCCTGATGACCTTGAAAACACCCCGAAACCCACACGATCCGACAGCACCCCACAGACCCACCAAGATCACCAGGCCCTGGTGGCGGGTCCTCTAGCACGACGCCGCCACGAGCGCCTGATGACCTTGAAGACGCCCCGAAACTCACGCGACCTCCCAGACTCACCAAGATCACCAGGCCCTGGCGGTGGAGTTTCTCGCACGATGCCGCCATGAGCGCCTGATGACCTTGAAGTCACCCCGAAACTCACGTGAACCGAAGCCCACGGGCTCACCGAGATCACCAGGCCCTGGTGGCGGGTCCTCTCGCACAACGCCACCATGAGCGCCTGATGACCTTGAAAACACCCCGAAACCCACACGATCCGACAGCACCCCACAGACTCACCAAGATCACCAGGCCCTGGTGGTGGGTCCTCTCGCACGACGCCGCCACGAGCGCCTGATGATCTTGAAGTCACCCCCGAAACTCACGTGAACCGAAGCCCGCGGGCTCACCAAGATCATCGGACACTGGTGGCGGAGGCTCTCGCACGACGCCGCCATGAGCGCCTGGTGACCATGGAGACGCCCCAAACTCGCGTGATCCGAGAGCACCCCGCGCACTGGCCAAGATCATCAGGCACTGGTGGTTGATGGTCTCGGCCGATGCCGCCAATAGTGCCTGGTGATCTTGAAATCCACCCGCGTGGATTCCGTTGGGGGTGGCGTAAATCCTTGGCGGTGGCTGGGGATTCGGGAAATACTGCCGGGCATGCCGACTTTCGCGGATTTCGATCGACGCAACTATCCGACCGTGGACGTGGCCACCGGGTATGACGGGTGGGCGCCGACCTATGAGCGGACGGTCTTGGACTCGATGGATCTGGCGTTGCTCGAGCGGTTGCGGCGGCCGCGGTGGGCGGAGGTGCGGCGGGCTGCGGATCTCGGGTGCGGGACCGGGCGGACCGGGAATTGGCTGCGGCAGCAAGGGGTCTCGCATATCGACGGGGTGGATGTGAGTGCCGGGATGTTGGAGCGGGCGCGCGAGCGTGGCGTGCACACTTCACTCACACAGGCGGATGTGCGGGAAACCGGCCTCGCGAGCGGGGCTTACGACTTGGTGATCGCGTCCCTGATCGATGAGCACCTGCCCGATCTCGGGCCGTTCTACGCCGAGGCCTGGCGACTGGCCGCACCCGGCGCCACCTGCGTCATGGTCAGCTACCACCCGCAATTCATCATGGTCACCGGCATGCCCACGCACTACACGCCCGCCTCGGGCGAGCCGGTGGCGATCAGTACCCACCTGCACCTGCTCAGCGAACACATGACGGCAGCCCTGAACGCGGGCTGGGTCCTCACCGAGTTCACCGAGGCCCTGGTCGACGACACCTGGCTCGCCGCCAAACCCAAATGGTCCGAACTGCGCGGCCAGCCCTTCTCCCTCGCCCTCGTCTGGTCGCGCCCCTGAACCAAGATCACCAGGCATTCATGGCAGCATCGCGCGCGAGGCCCCACCACCAGTGATCTTGCAGTAGGTCGATGCACCTGGCGCACAGGCGCGCACCTCCGTGCGGCGCGGATCAAGATCACCAGGCACTGGTGGCGGCGGCCAGTTGCGCGATGCCGCCGCCAATGCCTGATGATCTTGATCAGGGGGACAGGCGAAGCAAGATCACCAGGCTTTCATGGCGGCATTGCGCGCGTGGCCGCACCACCAAGTCCTGATGACCTTGCAGCAAGTCAATGCCCCGATTCGCCTGGCGCGCAGACGCTCACGTGCGGGAGGGTCAAGATCATCAGGCATTGGTGGCGGCATCGGCCGAGTGGCATGCGCCCGCAGTACCTGGTGATCTTGATGGGCTGAGCGGCGGTCAGTCGTAGATGCCTTCGGCGTGCCAGGTTTCGGTGCGGTAGATGAGGAGTAGGACGCGGGTGTCGGAGGGGGCGCCGTCGAGTTGGACTTGGGCGCGGGCGGTGATGGTGGAGTCGGGGGTCCACCAGTGGTCGTCGATGGGCCAGGGGCCGGCCCAGCCGGCGAGGGGCCAGTGGCGGCTGCCCCAGGTGAGGCGGGTGGGGGGTGCGGTGAAGAGGCCGCGGTCGGTGAGGTGCACCGGGGCGCCGTCGGCCGCTTGCAGCAGGACCGCGGGGCGGTTCAGCAAGAGCATGGCGGGGGCGGGTTGTGGAAGGCTGCCGGGCCACGGCTGATCCGGGTCGGCGGCGGGGACGGGTTCGTCGCCGAGCACGACCATGGTGATGCGTTCGGCGGGGCCGCGGCCGCCGCTGAGCACGCCGAAGCGCACCGCCTCGCCGCCGAGCAGGCCCTGCACCCGGACCAAGGCGCGGCGGGCGCGCTCGGTTTCCTCGCCGACGCCGCCCCAGAGGCCGAGCTGGAGAGTGCCGGCCCGCGCGATCTCGACAGGTTCCAGGCGGAGCAGGGTGATGGGGGCGGTCGGGCGGTCGCGGCGGGTCAACCAGCCGTCGAGCTGCCAGCGCACCCGGTCGGCGGTGCCTTCCGGCGTCAGCGGTTCCGCGCAGCGCCAGATCCGTGAGAGTTGCTCGCCCGCTTCGGTTTCGGCGAACACCGACAGCCGCGTGCAGGACACCGACGCGGCCGACAGCACGGCATGCAGCCGGGCGGCGAGCATGCGCCCGGCGAAGGCGGCGGCGTCGACGCGGTCGATCGGCGGATCGCAACGGAGCTCCACGTGCAATTCCGGCGGCGGGCGGCGCGCGGAGGGCGGACGTTCCGGCACGGCGCGGGCACAGCGATGCGCCAGCACCGCGTCATTGCCGAATCGCGAGGCAACCTCGACCGAGGTCAGCGCGGCGAAATCACCGATGCGGCGTAACCCCAAGCGGTGCAACAGATCCACCAGGTCGGCGCGTTCCGGCGCGGCCAGGCTCGGTTCGACGGCGAGTTCGGCGATGGCCAGCGGCGCCAGGAAGGCCGCGCCCTCCCCCGGCGCCACGATCGCACCCCGTTTGGCGGCGAGCACCGCGGTGGACAGCTCGTCGGCGATCCCGATCTGCGCCTCCACTCCGACCGCCGCCACCGCGTCGACGAGCCGCTCGGCCGCCGCCTCCTCGGACCCGAAAAACCTTGCGGCCCCACGCGCCCCGAGCACCAGCAGCCCCGGCCGCAGCACCTCCACCCCGGGCACCGTCTCGTCCACCGCCGCCACCACCGGCTCGAACAATCGTGCGTCCCGATCCGAATCCGCCTGCACCAGAAACAGTTCCGGGCATCGCGCCTGCGCCTCCCGCCGCCGCAACCCGCGCCGCACCCCCTCGGCCCGCGCCACCGCCGAACACGCCACCACCCGATTCCCGTGCAGCACCGCCACCGGCCGCGTCGCCGGCAACTCCGCCATCGCCGCAGCCGCCACCGCGGGCCAATCCAGGCACCACACCGCCACCACCCGCGCGGCACCCGCGTTGCTCACGCCGACGATCGCAGCACCGCAGCACACGAAATGCCCTGCCATACACAGAACTTCCGAGCGAAAGCAACTCCGGCGAGTGGAAGCGACAGTTCATATCGCCCGACTCGCGAGTGTCGCCTCGGCCGAGCCTCTCGGCAGCTCGAGATCAAGGGCACGCACGAATACATCGGCCGCACACGAACCATCCGCACGAAAGCGAGAGCATCGAGCCGAACCCGGTACGACAGCGTGCAGCGCCAAGATCGCGGGAGTCGACTCGGCAGCGCACCTCGGCAACCCGGCCCCTGCTTCTGCGCCGCGTGGTGCGCCAACCTGTCGAAGCCCCCGAGTTGGTTCGACTTCACGACGGTATCCAAGCCGGACAGACCCGCCCGATGATCGATCCGCTGGCACACCGTGATCTTGCTCGGGTAGCAGGCCGACGGCATGCACGAACACGCCTGTGAGGCAACGGCTATGCGGTCGACGATCGGCAAGGTTCCCCACATCATGAGGCGGCGCCCCGGGCGCGGAGTGGGAGCTCGGCGATGGAATCGATGTGCTGCGGGAACCATCGGACGCGGCCGGCGCTCGGGCGCAGGTCGAGGTGACCGTGGTTGGGGGTGCCGGTTTTGCCGCGGACTTCGACTTCCAGGGTCAGGGAGTGCAGGCGGCCGTGGCCGGTGCCGAGGCCGACGTAGCCGGCGATGCGGGCGTCGATGCGCAGGGCGGGGTTGGGCCAAGTTCCGTCGGTGACGACGAGGGTGGCGCCCTTGTTGCGGGCGCGGGCGGCGAGGACGCGGGCGCGGGAGGGCACGACGGAGGCGCCGTCGAGGCCGAGGACGACCAGATCGAGGCCATCCAGCAACACGGAAGCAACCTCGATGGGGTCGGGGCCGGGGTCGGCGACCACGGCGAGGCGTTCCAGATCCGCGCCCATCTCCGCGGCGGCGAGCAGGCCGAATCGGGGGACGCCCACCACCGCGGCGTGACCGCCGCTCTCGGTGACCGCGGCGAGCAAACCGGCGAGCAGCGAGCGGGCGCCCGCGTAGGACACCACCGACCCCTTGACCAAGCCGCCATCCGGCAACAACTCCGCAAGCGCGGCGGGGACAGGCAGGGCTTCGCGGCGCAGTTCGGCGGCGTGCGGCGCCCGTTCGACGGCGGATTCGCCGCGACCGGGTATGGCGGCCATTTTCCTGCGGAGCTCGGCCACCTTCTGTTGTTGTGCCTCCCCCACGCGCGCGTCCGAACCCATCACAACCACCTACTTCCCACGATGGACTGGGCGAAGCGAGCGGACCAGCTAGCACCGATCCAGCTATCGATTCGTATCGAATATACGTTCGATATCTCTCTAGTAGAAACCCACCCCCGGAATCCGTCAAGCGCGCCGCGCGGACGGGGCGTTCAGCGCTGTTGTCCGAGCTCAGGGGCGGCCCACGCGCAGACACGCCAGCGACCGGCGAGCCATCCCCGCGCTCGACCGCCACCAGCATTCCGCCGACGGGACCGCCCCCGTCCTGCGGTGCGCATCACGAGACTGGACGGTTCTGTCCGAAATCACTTGGCACGTTTCGCCTTATCACGGTTCGGCGGGTGCGTAGGTCGGTGCGTCGGATACCCTGCAACCCATGATCGAGCGCCCCCGACCCATCGTCGGCCCGGACTATCTGGTCGCCGGCCGCTACCGCCTGCAATCCAAAGTCGGTGGCGGCGGCATGGGCGCGGTCTGGCTGGCGCACGACCGGCTGCTCGACCGCGACGTCGCCATCAAGCAGGTACTCTCCACGGCCGGGCTGGACGAACGCCAGGCCACCGAGATCCGCAACCAGATCATGCACGAGGGCCGAGTCGCGGCGAAGCTGTCGCACGAGCACGCCATCGCCGTCTACGACGTCGCGCTGGAGGCCGGCGAACCCTGGCTGGTGATGGAGCATCTGCCCTCGCGCAGTGTGGCCAAGGCGATGGCGGTGTTCGACACGCTGCCGGTGATCGAGGTGGCGCAGATGGGCGCGCAGGTCGCCGACGCGCTGGCCGCCGCGCACGCCGTGGGCATCACGCACCGCGACATCAAACCCGGCAATATTCTTGTCGCCGACCGTGGTCCGGGCGTCGGCATGGCCAAGCTCAGCGACTTCGGTATCTCCCGGGGCGCGGGCGACCTGTCCGACGAACCCGACGGCGTCATCACCGGCACCCCCGCCTACCTGCCGCCGGAGGTGGCGCGCGGCGCGCAGCCGACCGAGGCCAGCGATGTGTTCTCCCTCGGCGCGACGCTGTACACCGCGATCGAGGGCCAGCCGCCATTCGGCCTGGACGAGGACGCCAACGTCCTGGTCGAGCGGGCCGCGATGGCGCAGATCATTCCGCCGCAGCGCTGCGGGGTGCTCACCAACGCGCTGCTGCACATGATGGAACCCGCGCCGCAGCGCCGCCCGACCATGGCCGAGGCGCGCGACGAAATCCTCACCGCCGCTTTCGGTCCCGGCACCGGGCCCTACATTCTCGGCGCGCCGGTCCGCACCGAGGACGGAACCATTCCGGCGTGGGCGACCCGCAATTCCGCGGCCGGCACGCGCAGCCCGCACTCAGCGCCGCTGCCGCGCCCGCACCGCCCGCAGCAGACCGGAGCGCAGCAAGCTCCGGCGGGTCAGCGGCCAAGCGGCCAGCGCACCATCGGTCAGCGCCCGCCGCAGGCCAGCAACGCTCCGCTGGCCATCGCGATCGGTCTGCTGATCGGCCTGGTGCTGATCATCGCCATCATCATCGCGCTGATGTGAGCTGCCCGCGCTAGTCGATGCGGCGGCGGTGGGCCCAGCGGGTCAGCGCGTTGCGGTTGGACTGCTGGGTTTTGCGAAGCACGTTGGAGGCGTGGGTTTCCACAGTCTTCACCGAGATGAACAGGTTCTCGGCGATCTCGCGGTAGGTGTAGCCGCGGGCGAGCAGGCGCAGCACCTCGAGTTCGCGGGGTGTCAGCGAATCCAGCTCGGGATCCAGCGGCGGTTCCGGAACCGGGGACTTCCCGGTGAAGGAGTCGAGCACGAAACCTGCCAGCCGCGGGCTGAACACCGCGTCCCCGCCGGCCACCCGGCGCACACCGGCCGCCAGCTCGGAACCCGAGATGGTTTTGGTGACGTAACCGCGGGCGCCGGCGCGGATCACCGCGATCACGTCCTCGGCGGCGTCGGAGACGCTGAGCGCCAAGCACACCGGCCCCTCTTCGATGCCCTGCAGCACCGCTACCCCGCCGCCGTCGGGCATATGCACGTCGAGCAGCACCACATCCGGAGTGGTCACCTTGATACCGGCGATCGCCTCGGCCACCCCACCGGCCTCGCCGACCACTTCCATGTCGACCTCGCGACTCAATTCCGCCCGCACACCCGACCGGAACACGGCGTGATCATCGACGAGAAAAACCCGCACGGTCACCTACTTCTCCTCCATTGCACGTTGAGATCCTGCGCTGCGCAGGATGACGTCAGGCCGTGCGGCGCACCGGGAATCGGTCCGCACTCGCTATTCTCCCAGCACCGGGCGCGCGATGCGGGCGGTCGGGGCGTCGGCGGAGATCGGCGAGAACTCCGGTACGCCTTCGGAGCCCGTCTCGTCGACTTCTTCGGCCACTCCGGAATCGGTGCGCGGCATGATGATTCGCACCTCGGTCCCCCGGCCCAGGTGGGACAGAATCTCTACCTGACCACCCCGCCGCTCGATCCGGCCGCGAATGGATTTCGCCACACCCTGCCGATCCTGCGCCACCGCGTTCACATCGAAACCGGTGCCGCGATCGCGCACGAAAATGCTGACCTGGTGCGGTTCGGCCTCGGCGAACAGGTCGATCTCCGGCACGCCCGCGTGTTTGGCGGCGTTCACCAGCGCTTCCCGGCTCGCACCGAGTAGCGCCGTGAAATGTTCCTTGGGCAGGCCGTTTCCGCTGTCGTCGGTGTCCATCGAGACATCGCCGACGGTCACCGGAGTCACCTTCACGCCGTGCTGGTCCTCGACCTCGCCGGCGATGGTGCGCAGCGCGGCGGCCAGACTCGACTCCGCCGGACCGGCATCCTCGAACAACCATCTCCGCAGTTCGCGTTCCTGGCTGCGGGCCAGCCTGGTCACCTCCTGCGGGTCGGCGGCCTGGCGCTGGATCAGCGCCAGCGTCTGCAGCACCGAGTCGTGCAGATGGGAGGCGATCTCCTCGCGTTCCTCGTTGCGAATACGCGCGGCGCGTTCGGTATTCAGCGCGCGCATCATGCGCAGCCACAGCGGCACTGTCAGCAGACCCGCACCGACCAGCGTCACCGCCACCGCGATCAAGGCCGAGCCGAGCGAGCTCAGGTCGATCCGGGCCAGTATGACCACACCCAGCCCGGCCACGATCATGGTGGCCCCGGCGACGATGCGCGCCCACGTCACCACGGAGGAGCGCGCGGGCAGCCCGAGCAGCGAGCGCGGACCGTCGGTGTCGTACTCGCGCCAGACCAGCGCCGCACCGACGGCGACCACGATGATCGGCACGATCACCTTCGCCGCCACGGTCCCGTTCATCAGCCAGGACACCGCGATCGTCAGCCCGAGCCCGAGCAGCGCCAGCCCGATCGACCGGCGCCGTTCCGTGCTGGACGGCTTCACCTGATCGGAACCACCCGGCGTAAAAATCCACAGCAGCCCATAGGCCACGATGCCCGCCCCCGCCAGCGCGGACAGCAGCACGAACGCCATCCGCACCTTGAACGCGTCGAGCCCGAGGTGATCGGCGATACCGCCCGCCACCCCGCCGACGATCCGCCCGCCCGAACGCCGCTCCAACTTCGGCCGCTCCGCCCCGGCGTGAAAGACCAGCGTCGGCTTCCCGCGTGGATCTCCACTTCGGGCAGCGTCGAACGCGGGCATGGACGGGTACATGCCTTCGATACTGGCACGCGCCACCGACAACCAGCATCAGGAATCACCCTGATCTTCGGGTGGCGTCCGGTCCGGAAATCGGACCGGGCCTGACCTGCACGGCTGAGCATGCTCTCAGGAAGCGGCGCCGGACCGAGCATGAGCTACGGGCGCACAATGGCCGCCAGCCGCCCCTCCGGTCCGGATTACTCGCAAATACCGCCCCTACCTGCGGTTTCGAAACGCCTGCGGTGGCCGGGACGCGGCCCGAACCGGGTCCGGCTCATACGTTTCTTCCGGACCACAAAGCAATCGGCCCCGCTCCACACAGGAGCCACCGCAGGGGAGGCAATCATGTCCATCAAGTCCGCAGCCACCATCGCCGCCACGCTCACCGGGATCACCGTGGCCGCTGCCGCTTTCGGCGCCGCGCCCGCCAACGCGTTCGTCTACGCGGCACATGAGAACAGCTATGCCACACCGACCGGTTTCGGGTTCACCGTCGGCCACACCGATATGGCGGCGCACCCGGTGGCCCCGCAGAACGGCTTGCCGACCACGCGGGAGGTGTTCCTGAACAACACTTCCTACGGCCGCGTCGACAGCCCGGGCACGGGCACGCTGAAGTCCGGCTACCTCGTCAGCTGCATGGTCGGCATCGAGCTCACCTTCGGGGCGCATGCCGGCGCGGGCATCGACGCCGGCGTGACGCTGAGCGTCGGCGGTAGCCCCGACGCGCTGGAGCCGAGCCTGGACGCCGGAATCGGGCCGGAGATCTCGGCCTCGGTGGACCTGGATCTGGAAATCACGCCCGGCGTCATCAAGCGCATCGAGACCGGAACCAAGGAGCTGTCCGGCAACCGGACCGGATATGTGATGAGCCGCGATTTCCACCTGATCGCGGAGGGCTGCGGCGGACCCTTGACCATCCGCCCCTTCACCACGATCGATGTGGAATCCCCCGAGGCCACGACCAACGGCGCGGTCTACGGGGATCCGATCGTCTTCTGATCAGGCGGCGCGGTAGGTCCGGATCACTCCTTGGGGAATCCGATGGAGAACAGCCCCGCGATCGCGATGCAGCTGACGACGGACGAAACGGGGATGATCCACATAGCCATGGATGGAAGACTACAGAGTGTAGTAGGTCACACTACATCTAGTAGCACAAAACGGATGTTCCACGCACCGCCGCGCCCCCTGCACGCCCTGGATGTGAACCCTGATTCCGCGTGAATCATACTGTCGTGCAGGCACTTTCCAAGCTTTTCTTCAGGTTGCTCCAGAAAGCTGTTGAGTGCGAACACTTTCGGCGGAGGCGCCGGGTGCGCTCCGCGTGAGGGACGCGGAGCAGGAATGGGGAGGGAATACCCGTGAGTGGAAATCTGGGCTGAGTGCTGCCGTCATCACGGTCGGCTGCATTCTCGGGTCGGCTGGGCAGGCCGGCGCGGTGCAGTTGGCGCCGCATGAGAAAACCTACGCCGCACCAGGCGGTTTGGAATTCACGGTGGGGCACAGCGACCACGTGGCCAATCCGGTCGGGTCGCTGAACGGGATGCCGACGAATCGGGAGGTGTTCCTCGACAACACCTTCTACGGCAAGGTGTCGACCGGCATCGGGACCTTGAAGGCCGGGTACTACGTGGCCTGCGCGGTGGATATGAAGGTGGACCTCGATATCGGCGCGAGCATCGGTTTCGACGCCGATCTCCAACTGGGCGTCTCCATCACCCCCGAGGAGCTGTTTCCCGGCGCGAACGTCAGCGTCGGACCGTACCTCGACGCCGGGATGGGCATCGACCTGTCACTCACCCCGGGCAAGGTGGTCGACCTGCCGGTCGGGGAACGCGAACTGCTGCCCGGCAGCACCGGATATGTGTTCAGCCGGGACCGTCGCGTCCACGTGGAGAACTGCGCGGGGCCGCTGACCATCCGGGCCTACGCCATCGTCACCGTCGACTCGCCGGAGGTCACCGCGGACGGTGCGGTCTTCGGCGATCCGTTCGTCATGTAATCCCGGAGATCAGGACCGGATTCAGGGTTCACCCCGATGCGCCGAGGCTATGGTCACAGCCACCATGGATGGCATGACGAAATCGAGCTTCGGCGATCAGCTCCGGCAGATGTGGCAGACCCGCCCCGTCCGGCTGCCGCGGCAGGGCCCGGTCGCCGGTGTCGCGGCCGGGTTCGGCCAGCGGTACAACATCGACCCGGTCCTGGTCCGGGTCGCGTTCGTGGTGTCGACGATGTTCGGCGGCGCCGGGATCGTGCTGTACCTGCTGGGCTGGCTGTTGCTGAGCTCGCCGGGCGGTGAATCCTCACGTGCGGAAGGGCTTTTCGGCAAGGGCCAGAGCTCGCAGTCGCACACCAAGACCATCGTGCTGATCGTGGCGCTGTGCATCGCGGTGAGCTCGATGGGCCCGTTCAGCTCGGGCCTGGCCGGGTCCGGAGTGATCAGCTTGGCGCTGATGCTGGCCGGCTGGTGGATGCTGCACATGCGGGTGCCGAATCCGCCGCCCGGCACCAGCGAGCTCGACAGCGACTTCGATTTCGGCACCGGCGGCGGGCTGACCGCGACCGGGTATCCGGGCGCCGCGTTCCCGACCACCGGGAACTACTACGCCGATGTCATGCCGGTGTATTCGCCGTACACCAAGCTGCCGGACGCCTACGTCCCGGACAGGCCGGTCGAAAAGGCTATGCCCGCAACAGATGACGAGCCGACCACGCTGCTCGAGACATCGGCGCCCGCCGAATCCCCAGCACGAGTGGATGTCTCGAAGTCCGATAGCGGATCACCCGCGAACGAATCCGCGGCGGGCACTCCCCCGTC
This sequence comes from Nocardia sp. XZ_19_385, assembly GCF_015355755.1. Classification (NCBI taxonomy): domain Bacteria; kingdom Bacillati; phylum Actinomycetota; class Actinomycetes; order Mycobacteriales; family Nocardiaceae; genus Nocardia; species Nocardia sp. XZ_19_385. The sequence goes on along the minus strand of NZ_JACVEE010000002.1, from coordinate 2,154,142 downwards.
GCTGATCAAGCAGCGGGAAACGAGCGAATCCGATTCCGGCACCGCGCAATTCCTGCCCACCCGGACCGCGAACGCGGAGCACCCGAACGTCTTCGGCGTCACTCCGCCGTCCTGGGATCCGCTCGGTGTCGCACCGCTGGCTTGGGACCTGCCCGATCCCGCCCCGGCTCGTACCGTGGTCGCCCCGCCGCAGAAGCGTCCCCGCTCCCGGCTCACCCCGACGGTGCTCGGCCTGGCCATCCTCGCCGCCGGCGGCGCGGGTGCGGCCGCGGTCTCCGGCGTGGAGTGGATGACACCCGCCCGGATCGCCGCGATCGCGCTGGCCGTGATCGGCGTCGGCCTGGTGATCGGCGCCTTCATGCGCCGCGGCGCGGGTCTGCTGGTGGTAACCGCCCCGCTCGCCGGTTTCGTCCTGCTGGCCTCGATGGTCGGCCCGATCGACTTCAACGAGGCCACCATGGGCGACCACACCTGGACCCCGGCCTCGGTGAGCGACCTGCGGCCCGAGTACGTGTTGTCGATGGGCGCCGGCACCCTGGACCTGCGCTCACTGAACCTGACCGAGAGCCGCACCGTCGACGTCTCCGTGCAGATGGGTGAGGCCAAAGTCCTACTCCCACAAAACATGACCGTCGATACCAAATGCACTGTCAGCATAGGCGAGGTGCTCAGCTGCCCGACGGGCGTCACCGGCCCGAACAACCCGAACGCACCGGTGCTCCACCTGAACGTGGACGTGCGGATGGGCGAAGTGGAGGTGACCCGTGGCTGAGCAACCCGAAACCAAGCGTGGATTCTCCCCGTCGCTGCTGATCGTCGGCCTGCTGGCCCTCGCGGTCAGCGTCTGGGCCCTGATCGGCCCGGCGACGATGCCCCTCAGCGGCGCGATCTCCTTGGGCTGGATCCTCGTGATCACCGCCATCGTGGTCGGCGTGCTGCTGGTGATCTCACCCCGCAAACGCCGCTAGACCACCTGAATAGCGAAAGGCCCGCCCCGGGAGGCGGGCCTTTTCTATGTCTGCGAGAGGATCACTCCCACTCGATGGTGCCCGGCGGCTTGCTGGTCACATCGAGCACCACGCGGTTGACCTCGGCCACCTCGTTGGTGATCCGGGTCGAAATGCGTTCCAGCACTTCGTAAGGCAGCCGAGTCCAGTCGGCGGTCATGGCATCCTCACTGGACACCGGGCGCAGCACGATCGGATGACCGTAGGTGCGGCCGTCGCCCTGGACGCCCACGCTGCGCACATCGGCGAGCAGCACCACCGGGCACTGCCAGATGGACTTGTCGAGTCCGGCGGCGGTGAGTTCCTCGCGCGCGATGGCATCGGCCTGCCGCAGCAGTTCGAGCCGGTCGAAGGTCACCTCGCCGATAATGCGGATGGCCAGGCCCGGACCCGGGAACGGCTGGCGCGCAACAATTTCCTCGGGCAGGCCGAGCTCCCGGCCGACCGCGCGGACCTCGTCCTTGAACAGCAGCCGCAGCGGCTCGACCAGATCGAATTCCAGATCGTCGGGCAGGCCACCGACATTGTGGTGCGACTTGATGTTCGCGGTACCGGCGCCGCCGCCGGATTCCACCACGTCCGGGTAGAGCGTGCCCTGCACCAGGAACTCGACCTTCGGCATGGCCCCGTCCTCGGCGCCGTGCTCGGCGACGACCCCGGCCACCGCCTCCTCGAAGGACCGGATGAACTCCCGGCCGATGATCTTGCGCTTCTCCTCCGGATCGGTGACGCCCTTCAGCTCACCGAGGAACTTCTCGACCGCGTCCACGGTCACGAGCTTCGCGCCGGTGGAGGCGACGAAATCCTGCTGCACCTGCTCGCGCTCCCCGGCCCGCAACAGGCCGTGATCGACGAACACACAGGTCAACCTGTCACCGATGGCGCGCTGCACGAGCGCGGCGGCGACGGCGCTGTCCACACCGCCGGACAGGCCGCAAATGGCGTGGCCGTCACCGATCTGCTCACGCACCTGCGTGACCAGAGCGTCGGCGATATTGGCGGGCGTCCAGGCGGCCTTGATCCCGGCGATCTCGTGCAGGAAGCGGCTGAGCACCTGCTGCCCGTGCGGCGAGTGCAGCACCTCCGGGTGGTACTGCACACCGGCCAGGCGGCGGGCCCGGTCCTCGAACGCGGCGACGGGAGCGCCCGCGCTGGTGCCGGTGACCTCGAACCCGGCCGGCGCCTCGGTGACCGCGTCACCGTGGCTCATCCACACCGGCTGGGTGGCGGGCAGGCCACCGTGCAGCAAACCGCCCTCGACCTTGAAGTCGGTGCGGCCGTACTCGCGGGTGCCGGTGTGCGCGACGGTGCCGCCGAGCGCCTGGGCCATGGCCTGGAAGCCGTAGCAGATGCCGAAAACCGGGACGTCGAGGTCGAACAGCTTGGCGTCCAGCTGCGGCGCGCCGTCGGCGTACACACTGGACGGGCCGCCGGACAAGATCACCGCGAGCGGCTGCTTCTCCGCGATCTCCGACACCGACATGGTGTGCGGGATGACCTCGGAGTAGACGCTCGATTCGCGGACTCGACGAGCGATCAGCTGGGCGTACTGGGCACCGAAGTCGACGACGAGGACCGGTCTCTGGGAATCTGCCACCGCCATAGTCTAGAGCGGCCTGTCAGCGCCGCCGTGCGGGGCAGTCGTCGGGCCCGGCCAGGTGACAGAGCCCACTGATCAACAGGCAGGCTATGCGGGAGCAGCAGCCCAGCAAATCGCCCCGCGTGCCGTGGCGGCGCTGGTTATCCTCTGCTCGTGCCATTCGCCCGCGCGATAGACGCCGACATCCACTACGAGGACAGCGGCGGAGACGGTCCGGTGGTGCTGCTCGCCCACGAGTTCTTCATGGACCGCACCATGTTCGCGTCCCAAATGGCCGCGCTGGCACCGGAATTCCGCATCGTGTCCTGGGACGCGCGCGGCCACGGCCGCACCACCGATCAGGGCCTGCCGTTCACCTACTGGACCGCCGCACGCGACGCCCTAACTGTCCTGGACCATCTCGGCGCCGAGCGCGCCGTCATCGGCGGCACCGCGCAAGGCGGCTTCACAGCCTTACGCACGGCCCTCATTGCGCCCGAACGGGTTTCCGCACTCATCCTGATCAGCACCGAGGCACACGGCCCCACCCCCGAACAGTCCACCGCGACCCAGAAGTTCCTGGACGAGTGGTACGACGACGATTCCCGCCACCGCGCGGTAAATCAGTTGGCGCACTGGCTCATCGGCGACGACGACTGGTACCGCGAGATCTGGACCAAACGCTGGCTCACCCGCGACCGCCGCGGCATCGAAGTCGCCGCCGGCTGCCTACTGGCCCGCGACTCGGTACTCGACCGCCTGACCGAAATCACCTGCCCCGCTTTGGTAATCCACGCCACCAACTCCGGCATCGCCCACCACCGAGCCCGCCAGCTCACCCGCGGCCTAGCGCACTCCACCTACGTGGAAATCACCGGCGCCCGCCTCGCAGTCACCATGACCCACCCCGACACCGTCAACCACGCAATCCGGCAATTCCTCCGCGACCGCCTCACCCACGCCCGCTGACACCACAGCACCTCAGGGCGAACGCCGAGCGCAGCGAGGCAAGCCCGAAGCAGTGCAGCACCGGGGAAGCGAAGCGCCCCCGGTGCTCCTCCGGAAACAATCGGCAGGACGAAAGCCGAGCGACAGCAAGGATTACGCCCGAACGGACAAGCCGACCTTTTGGAATTCTTTGAGGTCGGAATAGCCAGCCTTCGCCATCGAACGGCGCAGCCCGCCAACCAGATTCAGCGAGCCGAACGGATCGTCAGACGGCCCGTAGAGCACACGCTCCAGACTCGGCCGGGCCGGTTCGGTAGCCTCCCCGCCAAGATCCCACGGATCATCCACATGCAGCATGGAACCGCGCGGCACCGACGGGTGCGCGGCCGAGGACGGCCAGTACCAACCGCGGCCCGCCGCCTCGGCGGCCACGGCCAGCGGCACGCCGAGCATGGCGGCGTCGGCGCCACAGGCGATGGCCTTGGCCAGCTGGCCCGAGGTGGCGATGTCGCCGTCGGCGATGACGTGCACGTAGCGGCCGCCGGTTTCGTCGAGGTAGTCGCGGCGCGCGGCGGCGGCGTCGGCGATCGCGGTGGCCATCGGCACGCCGATGCCCAGCACTTCGCCGGTGGTGGTGGCGCCCGGGTAGGAGCCGTAGCCGACGATGACGCCGGCCGCGCCGGTGCGCATCAGGTGCAGCGCGGTCTTGTGATCGCTCACGCCGCCCGCGACCACCGGCACATCGAGTTCGGCGATGAAGGTCTTCAGGTTCAGGGGCTGGCCATCTCCCACGTGCTCGGCGGAGATGATGGTGCCGTGCACGACCAGCAGGTCGACGCCCGCCTGCACCAGCGCCGGGGTCAGCGCCCGCGCGTTCTGCGGGCTGACCCGCACCGCGACGGTCACGCCGGCGGCGCGCACCTGGGCCACCGCGGCGGCGAGCAGGTCCGGCTGCATCGGCGCGGCGTGCAGTTCCTGCAGCAGCGCGATGGCCCGTTCGTAACCCCCCTTGGCAACCAGCTCGAGCAGCTGATCGATCTTGGCTTCGACGTCGGCGTGCCGGGCCCACAGGCCTTCACCGTTGATCACGCCGAGGCCGCCGAGGCGGCCGAGCTCGATGGCGAACTTCGGCGACACCAGCGCGTCGGTCGGATGCGCCAGGCACGGGATCTCGAACCGGTAGGCATCGAGCTGCCAGGCCAGCGATACCTGCTTGGACGAGCGGGTCCGCCGCGAGGGCACGATGTCGACATCGTCCAGCTCGTAGGTACGCCGGGCGGTCCGGCCCATGCCGATCTCGACCATGTCGCGCACGTGTGTACTCCCTTTGCTGTGTGTGATTGCCGCGCCCGCGCGCAGCTGAGCTCGCCCGCCATCGAGGTGCGTCGTGTGTTGCGGGCCGGGCGCGGTCCGATCCGCAACTCCCCGAACAGGTTAATCGCGCGCTGACGCGCGACCGTCAAGCCTTCTAACCGCGACCAGTGTAGTTCGGGGCCTCGACGGTCATGGTGATGTCGTGCGGGTGGCTTTCCTTCAGGCCCGCCGCGGTGATCTGCACGAACTGCGCTTCCTGCAGATGCTCGATGGACCCGGAGCCGGTGTAGCCCATGGCCGCGCGCAAGCCGCCGACGAGCTGATGGATGACCTGGCTGACCGGGCCGCGGAACGGCACCCGCCCCTCGATGCCCTCGGGCACCAGCTTGTCCTCGGCGAGCACGTCGTCCTGGAAGTAGCGGTCCTTGGAGTAGGACTTGGCCTGCCCGCGGCCCTGCATGGCCCCCAGCGAGCCCATGCCGCGGTAGCTCTTGAACTGCTTGCCGCCCACCAGGATCAGCTCACCCGGGGATTCGGCGGTGCCCGCGAGCAGCGAGCCGAGCATCACGGTTGAGGCGCCCGCGGCGACGGCCTTGGCGACGTCACCGGAGTATTGGATGCCGCCGTCGGCGATCACCGGCACGCCGTGCGGCTTGCAGGCGGCGACGGCCTCGAGGATCGCGGTGATCTGCGGCGCGCCGACACCGGCGACCACGCGGGTGGTGCAGATGGAGCCGGGGCCGACACCCACCTTGACGGCGTCCGCGCCGGCCTCGACCAGCGCGAGCGCGCCGGCCCGGGTGGCCACGTTGCCGCCGACGATTTGGATGCGCTCGCCGACCTCGGCCTTGACCTTGGTGACCATCTTCAGCACGCCGGCCTGATGCCCGTGCGCGGTGTCCACGATCAGCACGTCCACACCGGCGTCGGCCAATGTCATTGCGCGCGACCAGGAATCCTCGCCGACGCCGATGGCGGCGCCGACCAGCAGGCGGCCGTCGCGGTCCTTGGTGGCGTTCGGGTACTGGTCGGTCTTGACGAAATCCTTGACCGTGATGAGCCCGCGGAGCTTGCCGTTGCCGTCCACGATGGGCAGCTTCTCGATCTTGTGGCGGCGCAGCAGACCCAGCGCGGCCTCGGCGGTGACGCCTTCCCGCGCGGTGATCAGCGGCGCCTTGGTCATCACGTCGGCGACCCGGCGGTTCTGGTCCACCTCGAAGCGCATGTCGCGGTTGGTGATGATGCCCACAAGCGCGCCGACCTCATCCACGACCGGCAGGCCGGAGATGCGGAACCGGGCGCACATGGCGTCCACCTCGGCGAGAGTGTCGTTGGGGCGACAGGTGACCGGGTCGGTCACCATGCCGGCCTCGGAGCGCTTCACCGTCTCCACCTGCGCGGCCTGATCGGCGGCGGCGAGGTTGCGGTGCAGCACGCCCATGCCGCCGGAGCGCGCCATGGCGATGGCCATCCGGGCCTCGGTGACGGTGTCCATGGCCGAGCTCACCAGCGGGGTGCGCAGGCGGATGTCGCGGGTCAGCTGGCTGGAGGTCTCCACCGAGCTGGGGATGAGATCCGAGGCGGCGGGCAGCAGCAGCACGTCGTCGAACGTGAGGCCGAGCATGGCGATCTTGTTCGGGTCGTCGCCACCCGTAGGGGGGCGGACTGCGAGCCGTTCGCCCGGTACGGGATTACTCATTCGGATCGACCCCTCCTGGACGCTCACACAAACTGATGGGATGGACGGCAGCGGCGCCGGGCTGAAGCCCTGGAGCCTGGGCACCATGGTATCTGCCGAGCAAACCTCCGTTTCCCGCAGGCGTGGTTCTAGCACTCGGCGAAACTTGCCCTCCACATAGCTGGCGCAGACCGCACTGTTCTGCGTACCGTGGGTGTGTGCGTGACCATCTACCACCTGGCTTGCCGCCGGATCCCTTCGCCGGAGACCCCTCCGACCCGTCCGCCGCGCTCGATGCCATCGAGCCCGGCGAACCGCTGGATCCCCACGAGCGCCTTGCGGTCGAGGAGGATCTCGCTGATCTCGCGGTCTACGAGGCTCTCCTAGGGCACCGCGGTATCCGCGGGCTCGTGGTCAGCTGCGAAGACTGCAGACAGGACCACTACCACGACTGGGACATGCTGCGCGCCAATCTGCTGCAGCTACTCGTCGACGGCACGGTGCGCCCGCACGAACCCGCCTACGATCCGACGCCGGAAGCGTATGTCACCTGGGATTACTGCCGGGGTTACGCGGACGCCTCGATGAACGAGGCCTTCCACGGCGACGGCTTCGACGGTTTCGACAGCTGAGCTCCCCCGCCTCTTCGAACCGGACCCGAGTGCGGAGATAGTCGCGCACACGGCTGCCGGTCAGTGCTGAGTCAGCCCCTGAATACAACAAATCGCCGACCAATCCTCAGGTCGGCGATCGTTGTTCTGTGACGTCTAGCTACTCGGCCCGGGCAGATTCGGCATGCTCGGGATCTGGAACGTGGCGGTCGTGCCGGGAATCGAAGGCAACGACGGCTGCGTGGGGATTGTCACATCCCCGCCGGCCGTGGGCGTCACCGCCGAGGGCGGCGGCGCGATGGTGGTCGGGATCACCGTCGACGGCACCGTCGGCACCGTCGAAGGGTCCACTGTCACCGGCGGCGGCGTCGTCACGGGCGGCACGGTCGTCACCGGAGGTTCCTGCGTCACCGGCGGCACGGTAACCGCCGCGGACGAACCCGGATCCGTCGGCTTCGTGGTGACATCGCCGGGGCGCGTCGGGGCCGTGGTTACACTCGCCCCCGGCAGGGTGGTGATGTCCGTCACCGGATCCAGCTGAGCCGCCAGCGCTCTGCCCTCCGGTGAGGAGCCTCGCAGCTCCTCGACCAGCTTCTTCCACTCGGCTTCCAGCTCTGTCTTCTTGTCCTGGTCGCTGACCTGCGCAAGGTTCTCCTTCGCCCGCCCCAGCTGAGCCGCGGCCTGCGTCGGATTCGATTGCTGCAGTGCCTGTTGCGCTTCACCCATCTGACCGTCGGCCCGGTTCACCACGGTGGTCAGGGCCTGTTCGCTGAACACGACCTCCTTGACCTTCCACAGCGGGTTGCCCGGCTCGGCGTTGTAGGAGAAAGCGGTAACACCACCGAAGACCAGCGCGAGAGCGGCAGCGGTGCCGAGGATCGGACGCACCAGCCGCAAATGCCCGCCGGCCTGCGCGCCCACACGCACTTTTCGCGCGCCTATTTCCTGGTTGACCGCCGCGACAACCTCGTCCAGATCCGGGCTACTCGGCAGCGGCGGCGCGATGAGTTCACTGCGCCAATCCGCCAGTAGCGTCGCGAGCTGGTATTCCTGCTCGCTGTCGGTCTGTACTGGGCCGTCACTGGAGATGGCGTCGATCAGCGCGTCATCCCGGCGTACCGCCGCGATGTCCACCGGTCCGGTGTCGCCACCATTTCCTTCGGCGTAGGGACCGCTGTCTCGCGATCCACGTCGCGCCTTCCAGTCGCCCCGACCGCGCTCGCCATCCCTAGCCATACATTTCACCTGCCCTCGCCACTTGAGACTTGAGTTTCGCGAGCGCCCTGTGCTGGGCCACTCGTATCGCACCCGCCGTACTGCCCACGGCGACTGCGGTTTCTTCTGCTGACAAACCCATGACCAAGCGGAGGACCAGGATCTCCCGATGCTTTTCAGGCAACGTGGCAAGCAGGCGGTTCATCTGCCTGCTCGCTTCCGATTCGAGAGCTCGTTGTTCCGGGCCGTGGTCGGTGGATATGACATCTGGTACTTCGGCCATAGCCTCCGCCTTGTTACGGGCGGCGTTGCGATGGGCGTCTGCGACCTTGTGTGACGCGATTCCGTATACGAAAGCCATGAAGGGCCGGCCCTGGTCTTGATACCTGGGCAAGGCTGTCATCACGGCCAGACATACCTCCTGCGCGACGTCGTCGGCGGAGAGCTGTCCGCGCTCCGCGGCACCGATACGTGCCCGGCAGTAGCGGACTACCAACGGTCGGACCAGTGCGAGTACCTGAGCTAAAGCTGCCCTGTCGCCCTGCGCAGCGGCAGTGACGGCGAGGTCCAACTCTTCGCCCGTGTTCGTCATCGTCAGCGAGATTCCTGGCGTTACAAGTGGCACCGGCCCGATGACCTGTGCTTCCACCGACCGGCGGAACGGCTCTAACAATAGCGATAGACCGCCGCGAACCGGTCAACACGGTGGGTTGTGGCGTCAACCGAGCGGGGTTGCCCCGCACCCGGTGCGGTTACCGAAAGTGCCCGCCACGACGGGAAATAACGTCTGAACAGGCCTGCGCCTCGGCACTCGCGGCGGTGTCGAAGAGACCTGTTCGCAACATCGCGCAGGCCCAGCGCAGCGGCACCAAAGCGTTTTCGCGGCACTGCGCGGCGACGATGTCGGCCTGAGTCCGGGCAAGATCCAGATCGCCCGCGGCCATGCTCGCCGCGGCGAACAGGAGCCGGGATTTGACCTGGTGCCGCACCGAGGGACACGCCTCGGCAAGTTCCAGCCCGATCTCGGCGTGTTGACGCGCGTGCCGGCCCGCGCCCAGGGCGAGCGCGGTTTCCGCGCTGACCCAGTGCCAGCGGATCCGGGCCCGCCAGTGCACCGCGGACGGCTCGGCGTCGAGGGCCACCTCGCCGCGTCGCAGCAGGCGCTCCGACAACGCGAGCCGGCCGGTGCCGAGCGCGTCGGCGGCGAGACCGGTGAGCGCATCGCAGACGGCCGCGGTCCGGCCCGGGGTCCGGGGGTCGAGTGGCAGCGCCAGCGCCGCGGCCCGGCCGTCGAACGCGGAAGCCTCGGCATGCCAGCCGAGTTGACGCAGCAGTGAACCTTCGGTGCTGGTGGCCAGCGACCGCAGCACCGGATCGGTAGTGCGGGTGCGCAGCCGGCGCAACTCGGCGCGGGCCGCGGCGTAATGCCCCTGCCCGCCCAGGGCGACCGCGCGGTGCCAGGAATCGAGGCCGCCCGAGGCAGTCGGCAACTCGGCAGCGGCACGACCCGGCGTGGCGCCGAAAGCTGCCGAAGCGAGGACTTCAGATCGGGTATCCAGGGACGAGTCCGGCGCGAGCATCGGCAAACCCTATCCCGGGGCGCGCACGGCACTCGGAACTCGGCTTCGCATTCCGTCCTGGCAACCATCCAGCATTTCCGGGATCACGCCGTGTTTCTATCAGGTAAATCTCCACCGACAATGCGCAGACACCAGCGACGCATATTCACATGCGTTTCTCGCAATTAACCTGGCCGCCCCGTTTCGGCCATCTGCGCCATCCTCGTCCAGAACGCTCAGGGTGGCTCGGATCACCGCCGGCGCACGGCAGCTACCAGTCGAGACGGCGCCCACAAGCCCCCAAAAGCCTTGGCTACCAGCGCAAATGATGATGCCCACAGGCCATGCCGGGGCCGGACGCGAACTGACCAACCGAACAGTATTACCGGCAATGGTGTTAAAAGTAAACAGCTGGGAGGTTAAATCTCACCATTGAAGATTTCTCGAACCGGTGCGTCGAACTATTGACGGAATTTCGCGGCTGGACCTAACGTAGCTCATCGCCATGGTCGGCGCCGCGCGAAATTGTGGCGACCGGGAAGGCGAGTCTCGGGGCACCGCCGACCCGGCCGTGGTCCGACTACTTTGCAGAACCAACTGCTCGACATAGCTGACGAGCTCGCATCTTGAGGAGTTCACCGTGCCCATGCCGACCCACCTCCCGGGGCCGAATGCCGATGTCTGGGACTGGCAGATGCGAGGATCCTGCCGCGGACAAGACTCCGCGGTGTTCTTCCACCCCGACGGCGAGCGGGGCCGCGCCCGCACCGCGCGCGAGATGCGCGCCAAGGAGATCTGCCGCGCCTGCCCGGTGCTCATGCAGTGCCGCAGCCATGCGCTGAAAGTGAGCGAGCCCTACGGCATCTGGGGTGGCATGTCGGAGACCGAGCGCGAGATGCATGCCCGCCGCAATCGGCGGCGACTCGCGGTCTAACACAGGGCGGCTCGGCCCGCCAAGTTTGCTCCCATCCATACGGCGCGGCGCGCCGAATGCCTAGCAAACAACCGGCCACTGCAACACCATCGACAAAGCCCCGGCAGCACGCGGTTACCACCGATACGCCTGCCATCGGGGGCACCGATGGTCGAGCAGTTGACGGTTCAGCGTTTCGCAGCCGCTATCGGCGTGTCACGGCGTGTTCTTCAAGAACTGCCAGGCGTGTCGAAAGTTACCGCAAAGTCGCTGGGCCACAGCCGGTTTCCTCGCCACCCCACCGGAAGGGAGTCGATAGCAGCCCGCTACGGTGGTGACCGATGACACAGAATGGAGCGTTGTGACAACGCGGCCGCCGGCCGCAGAAGGCGACTCGTACCGAAGAGAAGCCGTTCCACCGAGCGTGGATTCTGCGGTATCGGCACGCGCAGCCGAAAGCATCGAGCTCGCCGCCCTTTTGCATCGTTGCGGCAAGTCCGACCAAGAAGCTTTCGCCGAACTGTACGACCGGACGTGTGCGCGCGTCTTCGGTCTGGTGCTCCGGGTGCTACACGACCCGGGGTACGCGGAAGAGACCACCCAGGAGGTCTATCTCCAGATCTGGCGTACCGCAGCCAGTTTCGACTCCGCCAAGGGATCGGCGGTGACCTGGTTGATGACGCTCGCCCACCGGCGCGCGGTCGATCGAGTGCGCGCCGAGCAGGCCCACACCCAGCGCGAAGTCGCCTACGGGATAAGGGTTCTCGGTAACGAATTCGACGAAGTCACCGAAGAGGTAGAGCGAAGGCTGGAACAGCAGGCGGTCCTGGCAGGACTGTCGACTCTGACCGAAACCCAACGGGAGGCGATCTCCCTCGCCTACTACGGCGGGCGCACATATGCAGAGGTGGCGACCTACCTTGGCGTAGGGTTACCGACCGTTAAGTCCCGTATTCGGGATGGACTCACTCGACTGAAGAAAAGTTTGGGGGTGACGTGAGATGACCGAAGGCCAGATCGATCTCGCGCACGCCGTCGCGCTCGGATCGATCGACGACGAAGACCACAATTCGGTACAAGAACTGCTCGACAGCGAAGACCCTGCGCTACGTGCAGCATTCATCGCCGACGTGCACGAAACAAGTGATGTCTTGGCGGCGCTCGCCGAGGTGACGGCAACGGCGCCGCCCGCCTCGCTGCGCGAGAAGCTGCTCGCGAGCGTCAGCGCCAGACCACGCCTGTAGTAGTTCACAACGCCGCCCGGTACCGCTGACGCGCGAACCGGCCTCCCCGTGGCCCCCAGAGCCACCCCTGCCTTCACACGCGCACGTGCCGACGCCGTGTGCCCGGAATCACAAAGGCCCCCTGGACGACTCGTCCAAGGGGCCTTCGCTGCGTTTCAGCCTCAGTGCGAATGACCGTGGTGGCCGTGGTCGTGCGCCGCCTCGGCGGGCTTCTCCACGATGGCGGACTCGGTGGTGAGCACCATCCGCGCTACCGACGCCGCGTTCACGACGGCGGAGCGGGTCACCTTGACCGGGTCCACGACACCGTCGGTGAGCAGATCGCCGTAGGTCAGGGTGGCGGCGTTGAAGCCTTCCTTGCCTTCGGAGACCTTGCTGACCACGACAGCGCCGTCCAGGCCCGCGTTCGCCGCGATCCAGAACAGCGGCGCCTCCAGTGCCTTGCGCACCACCTCGACGCCGACGGCCTCGTCGCCGGACAGCGAGTCCCGCAGTTCGACCAGCTTGCCGGCCGCGTGCACCAGCGCGGTGCCGCCGCCGGGCACAATGCCCTCCTCGACCGCGGCCTTGGCCGCGCTGACCGCGTCCTCGACCCGGTACTTGCGCTCCTTGAGCGCAGTCTCGGTGGCCGCGCCGACCTTGATCACCGCGACGCCACCGGACAGCTTGGCCAGGCGCTCTTCCAGCTTCTCCCGATCCCAATCGGAATCGGTGGCCTCGATCTCACGACGCAGCTGCGCGCCACGGGCCGCGATGTCCTCGGCGGTGCCGGCGCCATCGATGATGGTGGTGTCGTCCTTGGTGACCACGATGCGACGGGCCTTGCCCAGCACCTCGAGGCCGGCCTCGCGCAGCTGGATGCCCAGATCGGGGTTCACCACGGTGCCCGCGGTGACCACGGCCAAATCGTCCAGGAACGCCTTGCGGCGGTCACCGAAGAACGGCGCCTTGACCGCGACGGCCTTGATGGTCTTCCGGATCGAGTTGACGACCAGGGTGGACAGCGCCTCACCCTCGACGTCCTCGGCGATGATCAGCACGGCCTTGCCGGACTCGGCGATCTTCTCCAGCAGCGGCAGCAGGTCCGGCAGCGAGCTGATCTTCTCGCGGTTCAGCAGGATGAAGGCGTCCTCCAGGACGGCCTGCTGGGTGTCGGTGTCGGTGACGAAGTAGGGCGAGAGGTAGCCCTTGTCGAACTGAACACCCTCGGTGACAACGAGTTCGGTCTGCAGCGTCGAGGACTCCTCGACGGTGACCACGCCGTCCTTGCCGACGACGGTCAGCGCCTTGCCGACCATCGCGCCGATCTCCTCGTCGCGCGAGGAGACGGTGGCGACCTGGGCGATGGCCTGCTCGCCGGAGACCGGGGTGGCCAGCTCCAGCAGCGCCGCGGAGACCGCCTCGGCGGCCTTCTCGATGCCCTTGCCGACCACCATCGGGTTGGCGCCGGCGGCGATGTTCTTCAGGCCGCCGCGGATCAGCGCCTGGGCCAGCACGGTCGCGGTGGTGGTGCCGTCACCGGCGATGTCGTTGGTCTTGGTCGCGACGCTCTTGACCAGCTGCGCGCCCATGTTCTCGAACGGGTCCTCGAGCTCGATCTCACGCGCGATGGTGACGCCGTCGTTGGTGACGGTCGGGCCACCGAAGGCCTTCGCGAGCACGACGTGGCGGCCGCGCGGGCCGAGGGTGACCTTCACGGCGTCGGCGAGCTTGTCGACACCGCGCTCCAGAGCCCGGCGAGCCTTCTCGTCGAACTCGATCTGCTTTGGCATAAGTCCTTTTCCTCTGGGTTTGAAGAGCCGGAAACGGCACTGCCCCGGCCCCGCTTCAGCGGAAACCGGGGCAGCACACGTTTACTGGGTCACTTGGTGACGACAGCCAGCACGTCGCGCGCCGACAGGATGAGGTACTCCTCGCCCTGGTACTTGATCTCGGTGCCGCCGTACTTGCTGTAGATAACGGTGTCACCCTCCTTGACGTCGACCGGGATGCGGTCACCCTTGTCGGTGACGCGGCCCTGGCCGACGGCGATGACGGTGCCCTCCTGCGGCTTCTCCTTCGCCGTGTCGGGGATGACCAGGCCGGAGGCCGTCGTCGTCTCGGCCTCGTTGGCCTGGACGAGGATCTTGTCCTCGAGCGGCTTGATGTTCACGCTCGCCACGTTGAGCCCTCCACTTTCAGGGGATTATGGCCCGGGACTGTTATCCCGGACCATCGTTCGGTCATGGGTGCTGACCCTGCGCATAGCCCCGTCGTCGCGGGTGCCGAGACCCTGCTCAGATGTCAAACTTGGCACACGGCAATCGTGCCGACTAGCACTCTATACACCAGAGTGCCAGCGCTCAAGGGCGGGGGACTGCCAACACTCGCCGGGGGCAGAACCCCACGCCATTAAGGTCTTTCTATTAGTTCGGGAAAACTGTAACGTTCGGATAACGGATTGTGACAGTATGGACGACGGTCGCTTGTCCGGCCGCCAGGTTCGATCTCGAACCGGCGTCGCCCCGAGCACCTTCCGCTTTACCAAGCATCCCAGCGTTACCGCATCACCACTCAGTTTCACAGCGTCACCAGCTTCACCAGAGGGCAAGTCCACACGTGAGCCGAGGCCGTTACCCGCACCAGGCCGGGGGCCGGCTGGTTCACGAGTCCATTCGAGATGGTCGGCGACACCGGGACCATCCGCTCGAAGGGAGGTGAACACATGCGAACGTCTCTTGGCATCTCGGCCGGGAACGAGGTCGTCTGCTCGGCGCTGGTCGCCACCGCGCCCAACGGCGCCCAAAGTTTCGACTACCGCGTCGTTTCCGCCGACGCGGCCCACTCCGACCTCGGCGATCTGGTCGCTTCCTCGATCGAGCTGATGACCAACCAGCTGCCGTCCGCCCAGCACGTGTCCTTCGACATCGCCTGGCCCGCAACACCTGTCGCGGTCGGCTTCACCGGGCAGCCCAACCCCGCGGCCGTGGGCCGGCCCACCAATGTCGCCGTGGCCTACCGCAGCAAAGAACAAGCACAGGTGATCCGTTCGGCCACCGGCAAACAGCGCGACCTGCGGCTGGTTCCGGAAAGCACTGCGGCGCTGACCTTCCTGCGGCACACCGGGCTGCTGGATCGCTATGAGACGGTCGCCATCGTCGACCTCGGCGCCACCGGCCTCAGCGTCACCGTCGCCGACCAGGCCGACGGCACCGTGCTGCGGTCTCAGCGCATCACCACGATCAGCGGCAACGCCATCGACGAGCTGATCTACCACCACCTCGTGGACCTGCACTACGCCCGGCGCGGCACCCGCCCCAACCGCGGCATGCTGACCAATCGTGGTCGCGCCGCCAAGGAGCACCTCTCCGTCTCGCCCGCCGTCACCATCGATCATGTCGCCGGTCGGCCGCTGAAGCTGACCAGAGCCGACTTCGAGGCCCTGATCGCCACCCTGCTCGACGATCTCGCCGAGTTCACCGGCGTGGTGTTCGCCAGCGTGCCCAGACAGCCCCAGGCGATCGCGGTGATCGGCGGCGGCGCGAACATCCCCGCGGTCCTGACCGCGCTGGCCGACGAGTTCGCGGTGCCGGTGCTCAGCGTCGACGACCCGGAGGCGGTCATCGCCAAAGGTGCGGCGCTGGTGGCCGATGCGGCTCAGCCGTCCATGTTCCCGGTTGCCGCGCTGGCCAACGACGCGCCCGTCGGCACCTTCACCAAGGTGGTCGGCACCCTCGCCGGCGCGATCGTGGTGGTGGGCTTGGTCATCGGCTACGGCGTGAAGACCTTCGCCCCGACCTCCGACGACGAGGTCTCCCCCGCCGGCACCACCAACAGCTCGCAGCTGACCACGGCGCCGGCGACGCCCGCCAACACCGGCGACGGCACAACCCGCACCGGCGGCAATATCCCGCCCATCACGCAGGACCGGAGCACCCCGCCGTCCCGCACCAGCACACCCACCAGCCCGACGCCCGCCCAGACCAGCCAGCAGCCCACCCTGCGCCCGGATCCGAACCTGCCGCCGATCCCTTTCCCGGAGCTGCTCGGGCCGCTGCTCGGCAATCAGCCCGCACCGGGTTCGTCCTCGGATCCGTCCCATCAGCGCGCGGAAACGCAAGGCCCGACCACCGGCCCCGCCCAAACGAGGATCCCGCTCCCGCTGCCGCGCAACAACTCCGGGTCCTCCAGCGGCAACAACCAGTAGCTACCGGCCGTTTCGCGCAGCGGGAGTCAGGCCGCGTCGCGGTAGGTTGTGTTTGCCCCTGCCCGATGGGGTTTCGATTGGCTGAAAGACACCGCACATGAGCTCGCCTGGCGCACCGGCGTTTCCGCCGCCACCCCCGTACGACCCTTACGCCAGTTCTCCGCCGGTGTTGCCGCCGCGTCCGGCCGAATTCGGGTCACGCCTCGTGGCCCGGCTACTGGATGCCGTGTTCGCGGGCCTGATCATGGCCCTGGTCAATTTCGTCATCATCGGAGTGGGCGCGGCCGTCGACGGCGCCGAATCCGACGCCTGGGGAGTCGCGTTGGCGATCAACATGATCGTGCTCCCGCTGACCTACGAGTGGCTTCAGTTGGCGCTGTGGGGAACAACGCTGGGCAAGCGGGTACTCGGGCTGACGGTGCTGCGCACCGACGGCAGTCCGCTGTCTTGGCCGGTGGCCGCGGCGCGCGCCCTGCTGAACGCGCCCTACGTCTCCTTCATGCTGCTCCTGCTCCCGCTTCCGGTGCTCAATCTCGGCTTCATGCTGGCCGATTCGCCGCGCCGGCGCGGGCTGCATTCCCGGGCGACCGAAACGATCGTGATGGACACCCGGCCACGATTCGGATACCCGCCGATGTCTCCGGCGGTTTCAGGCGCTGGCGAGCGCCAGGAACCGGGTCGGGGTAACGGTGATCAGGATGCGGTCGTCGTCGTTAGGGATTAGGTCGGCGCTGGCGCGTAGGTACTTCTCTCGGATGCGCGCCGTCCATTGGCCGTGGCGATCTTCCGTGAGCTCAGCGTCGCCGATGATGCGGATCTGCCGGTTGGGTCTCTGGCCGTCGGCGCGTAGGCCGAGTTCGCGGTCGACCACGACACCGACGCGGGAGTTCATGCGGATGCGCCGCACGTGCGGCCGGTCGGCAAGACTGGTCAAGCGGAAAGCGCTGCCGTCCCAGAGGAACCAGATCGGGGTGACGTGCGGGTATCCGGACGGGTCGATGGTTGCCAGGTGGGCGATGGTGTCGTCGGCCAGTAGGCCGGCGATTTCGGCCTGGCGGAGCGGTCGCATTGTCCGCACCTCCCCAGACTCGTAATCGAACCTATGTTCGATTCTAGCTCGAGTCCGGAGGGTGTCAGTGCTCAGATGACGCGGCTGACGGAGACCGGGAGGCCGGGGTCGGTGGCGACCGTGAGCGGGGACGGACCGGCGCCGCCCGCGATGACGTGGGCGCCCAGGGCGGCGATCATCACACCGTTGTCGGTGCAGAGCCGGGGCTTGGGCACGCGCAGGGTCAGACCGGCTGCGGCGCAGCGTTCTTCGGCCAGCGAACGGATCCGGGAGTTGGCGGTGGCGCCGCCGCCGAGCACCAGGGTGTCGACGCCGATGTCCTGGGCCGCGCGGACCGCCTTCATGGTCAGGACGTCGGCGACCGACTCCTGGAAAGAGGCCGCTATATCGGGGATCGGCAGCTGGTCCGGGGTAATGCCTTGGCGCTGCGCCGCTTCGACGTGCCGGGCGACGGCGGTCTTCAGGCCGGAGAAGGAGAAGTCGTAGCGCGGGTCGCGGGGGCCGGTCATGCCACGCGGGAAGGCGATGGCTTTCGGGTCGCCGGTTTGAGCGGCCGCGTCCAGCGCCGGTCCGCCGGGGTAGCCGAGGCCGAGCAGGCGGGCCACCTTGTCGAAGGCCTCCCCCGCCGCGTCGTCCACGGTGCTGCCGAGTTCGAGGATGGGCGCGGCCAAGTCGTTGACGTGCAGCAGATGGGTGTGGCCGCCGGAGACCAGCAGTGCCACGCACGGCGGCATCGGGCCGTGCTCCAGCGTGTCCACCGCGACGTGGCCACCGAGATGATTCAGCGCGTAGAACGGGATATCCCAGGCCGCCGCATAGGCTTTCGCGGCCGCGACCCCGACCAGCAGCGCACCGGCCAGGCCGGGCCCGATGGTGACGGCGAGCGCGTCCGGCTTGGCGATGCCCGCGACGGCCAGCGCCCGGCGCATGGCGGGAACGATGGCTTCCAGGTGCGCCCGCGAGGCGATCTCCGGGACCACGCCGCCGAAGCGGGCGTGCTGGTCGACGCTGGAGGCGACCTCGTCGGCGAGCAGCTCACAGGTGCCGTCGTCGTGCCAGCGGACGATCCCGACTCCGGTTTCGTCACACGAGCTTTCGATGCCCATCACGATCATGACAGCACCTCGTCCGGGAGCGGCAACGCCGACAGTTCGGGGCGGCGCATGGTGTACGCGTCGGCGCCGCTGGGGTGGTAGTAGTTCTTGCGCAATCCGATGATGTGGAAGCCGTGCTTGGCGTACATCGCGATGGCGGGTTCGTTGTCGGTGCGCACCTCGAGGAACACCGGGCCGCCGCGCTTGCCCGCCTCGGCGAGCAGCGCCTCCAGCAGCTGGGTGCCGACGCCGCCGCGGTGACAGACCGGGTCGACGCCGATGGTGTGCACCTCGGCCTCGGGATGCTCGGCGTCACCGAGCAGCGCCACGCCCGCGTAGCCGACCATGCGGTCCTGGTCGTCGCGGGCGGTGATGTAGAGGTTGTGCTTGGCCGCGAGTTCCGACCGGAACGCGACCGCCGGCCACGGATCGTCCTCCGGGAACAGCAGTTGCTCGAGTTCGGCACAGCGCTCGATGTCCCGGTCGGTCATCGGCTCGATACGGATGTGCCCGGGACGGGTGCCCTGGTTCACCGGCGTCATGCTCCCGTCCGGTCGAGGGTGCGGAAGCTGTTCTCGACGGCGTCGGGCCGGCGCAGGTACAGCGGCACGAGGGGCTCGGGCACGGCGCGGCCGAGCACATCCGGCGCGGCGGCGCTGACCAGCCCGGCCGGCGAGGGCGTCTCCACCGGCAGCACGGCCAGGTCGAAAAAGTCGACGTGCGAAGCCGATCCGGCGATGGCCGTGGCCTCGCCGCTGTCCAGCTCGCCCGGCTTGATCACGCCGGGCCCGGCCACCCGGACGCCGTCGCGGTAGCGGGCCCAGTACACCTCGCGGCGGCGCGCGTCAGTGACGACGAGCAGTTCCCGGCCGGGGTTGAGGTCGGGGGCGGCGTCGGCGGCGATCGCGTCCAGACTGCACACGCCGTACACCGGGATGCCGAGCGCGTCACCGAAGGCGGCGGCGGTGGCCATGCCGACCCGCAGCCCGGTGAACGGGCCGGGGCCGATACCGGCGACGACCGCGGCGATATCGGTCCTGGAACGGCCTGCCTCGGTGAGGCATTCGAGGATCTGCGGGGTCAGCACCTCCGCGTGCGCTCGGGGATCCACCCGAACACGCGAGGCGACCGTGCGCAGCGCCACCGCACCGGCGCCCTGCTCCAGTTCCACCAGTCCCGCCGTAACGGCAGGTGTCGCGGTGTCGACAGCTAGTACAAGCATGATTGGCCCAACGATACCGGGTGGTACCTCGCCGCGGTGCGGTGCTACCTGCTCGGCGGATGTCGCCTGTCCTGAGCCCGGCCCAATCCCATTGACGCAGGTCACTACTGGTGGTCAGGGGTGTCCTGGCACACGCTGCGGACCGAGCCGCGCGATCAGGAGCCGGCCGCGATCCACACCCAGACGGCGGTACGGACCTCGGATTCGGGCTCGCGCGAAAGCTG
Source organism: Nocardia sp. XZ_19_385 (assembly GCF_015355755.1). Classification (NCBI taxonomy): domain Bacteria; kingdom Bacillati; phylum Actinomycetota; class Actinomycetes; order Mycobacteriales; family Nocardiaceae; genus Nocardia; species Nocardia sp. XZ_19_385. Next base: position 2,134,279 of record NZ_JACVEE010000002.1, on the reverse strand, counting down.
GACCCGCAGATGCCGGTCGGCCAAGTGCTCGACGACGCCGAGCCCCCACTCGACCACGACGACCGCGTGATGCAGATCGGTGTCGAGATCGAGGGCGTCGAGTTCGTCGAGATCACCGCCCAGGCGGTAGGCGTCGACGTGCACCATCGGCACGCCGCGCTCCCCCGCCCGATGCTGCCGGGCGATGATGAAGGTCGGAGAACTGACCCGGCCCTGGACGCCGAGCCCGGCCGCGATCCCGCGCGTCAGTGCGGTCTTCCCCGCACCGAGCGGCCCGTCGAGCACGACCAGATCACCGGCCTTCAGCTCCTCGGCCAACTCGCGCCCGAGCGCCTCGGTATCGGCGACCGCCGGAAGCACCCGCGTCTGCTGCACCACCGCCGACCTCCGATCTCCGCGTTTTCCGTCGATCGGAGCCTACCGGGGCGGTGCTGTGCGTCAGCGCCTACGGCGACGGGTACGCCGCCAGCCGAAGGGGCCGGGGAGATCCATCGAGGTGGTTTCGCGGCCGGAGGTGCTGGTGGTGTGCCGGGGGCCACCGCGGCCGCCGGTGGTGATCGACATGGAGCGGCGGTTGATGTTGAGGCGCACGCCGGGGAAGATCTTGAAGCTCTTGCGGAACGTGAAAGGCATTCGAGCCTCCTTTCGTAGGAGGCGGATACCCGCGAAATGCCAAGTGAATCTTCAGCTTCCGATGGGCTGCGGGGTGGCGGCGCGGTCGGGGGTCAGGGCGCCGGCACGAATCAGCAGGTGGTGCAGGGCCTCGTTGACGATGTCGGGGAATTGCAGGTGCGGCATGTGGGCGGCGTCACGCAGCAGGATGAGTTCGCTGGCGGGGAGGTCGCGGTGCAGCGCACGGGAGTTGCGGAACGGAATCACCAGGTCGTGCAGGCCCGTGACGATCAGCACCGGCAGGTTGGCCAGGGCCGGGAGCGCGGCCGATTCGTCGTGCAGCTCGAAGACTTTCAGGAACTTGACGACAGTTTCGATCGGGGTGCGGTCGATCATCAGTGTCGTGAAGCGGGACAGGGTGGGACTGACCGGGCCGCGGTAGGAGCTCACATGCAGGATCGGGGTGATGACCTGGCGGACGATGCTGCGGCCCGCCTGCACCAGGGTCGGTGCGGTGTGCACGGCGAGGCGGAAGCCGTCGACCGCGGGGTTGCGCAGGAGCTGGGTGACACCGGCGGCGGTGACCTCGGCGGCCGCGGTGGACAGCAGGCCCACACCGATCACGCGGGAGGCGAACAGCTGCGGGAATTGCGCGGCCGCGGCGAGCACCGCCATGCCGCCGAGGGAATGACCAACCAGCACAACAGGTCCCGTCGGCGTGGTCGACTCGATAACGGCGGCGACATCGCGACCGAGCTGGGCGACGGTGCAGCTCTCCGTGCTCGGCGCACCGGAGTGACCGTGGCCGCGCAGGTCGAAGAACACCAGGCGAACACCTGCGCCCCAGCGCTTTTCGAGGTCGCGACGCTGGAAGTGGAAGGACTCCATGCTGTTACAGAAGCCATGCACGAAAATCACGGTGACGGGAGCGTCGTCGGGGCCGCAGGTGCGGGTGGCGAGGGCCACGTCGTCGTCGGCGCGCACCGTGCCCGCGCGGTCCCGGTCGAACAGGGTGAAATCCTCGTCCCGGTATTCGTCGCGGCGTGCGGGCCAGAGCACTCGCGCGCCGATTCGCCGCAGCGCGTGCGCGCCCGCGAGAGCGCCGACAACTCCCGCCGTCGCCATCCCACCCCGCATGACGGTGCTGCGATTCGTGCGTCGCGATCTCATCGGGAACCTCTCAGACCATGCCTGACTACGTTTCGAGTCGAACACACGCTGTGGGTGCAGGCAATGTCGGGGGTCACACCTCGCCGATGTGGCGGCGGCGGACTCGGCCCTTGGGCGCGCAGACGATTTCGTAGTGGATGGTGCCGAGCAGGTCGGCCCACTCCTGCGGGTGCGGGCCTTCGGGACCGAAGAGAACGGCGGTGTCACCCTCGGTGACGCCGACGGCGTTATCGCCGAGGTCGACGACGAACTGGTCCATGCAGACGCGGCCGATATTGGGGCGGCGGACACCGCCCAGGATGACCTCGAAGCGCCCGCTCAACGGCCGGAAGACGCCGTCGGCGTAACCGGCGGGGATGAGCGCGACCGTGGTGTCGTGCGGGGCGGTCCACTGGTGGCCGTAGGAGACGCCCTCCCCCGCGGCAACCGGTTTCACCAGGGCGACGCGAGCCTGCAAGGTCATCGCGGGACGCAGACCGAAATCGTCGGGGACGGGGCTGAGGCCGTACACGGCGATGCCCGGGCGAACCAGGTCGAAGGCCAGGTCGGGGCGGGTGAGGGTGGCGGCGGAGTTGGCCAGGTGCACCAATTCCGGTTCCAGGCCGTGCGATTTCGCCGCGGCGATGGCTTCCAGGAATCGGTCGCGCTGCACGTCGATGAACGGGTGCTCGGGTTCGTCGGCGTGCGCGAGGTGGGAGAAGATCGCGCGCAGGCGCACCACCTGATCATCCACAAGCGTCCGCAGGGCCGTGAGGACCTGGGGATATTCGGCGGGGGCGATGCCGTTGCGGTTCAGGCCGGTGTCCACCTTGAGCGTGACGATCGCCTGTTTGCCCAGCGTGCGGGCGGCGTGCTCGACGGCCCGCAGCTGCTGCGGCGACGACACCCCGATCTCGATGTCGGCCGCGATGGCCGCGGCGAAATCGGCGTCGGAGTTGTTGAGCCAGCACAGGATCGGCGCGGTGATCCCCGCCTCCCGCAGGGCGAGCGCCTCACCGACCGTGGTCACCCCCAGCTCGGCCGCCCCCGCTGCCAGCGCCGCCCGGCCGACCTCGACCGCACCGTGGTTGTAGCCGTCGGCCTTCACCACCGCCATCACCGCCGCGTCCCCCGCGTGCTGCCGCAGGATCCGCACGTTGTGGGCAATGGCATCCAGATCGACGACCGTCTCCACTTGCGCATTCACATTGACCGATCCTGCCATCCCCGCGCGGGCGCCCCGCGCAACCCTCCACCGGATGGCGCAGGTCACGTGGTGGCTGCCCGTTTTGTCGGTACCGTGGCGTTCAGGTCGGGGCCGACGAGTAGGAGTCACATGGGTCTGCGTCTGACATTCGCCTTCAGCGTCGCCGCGCTCGGCCTTACCGCCCTCGCCCCCACGGCGGCCGCATCGGAACTCGCGCCTGGCCTCTGGTGCGAAAACTACTCCTGCCGCAACGACACCGACGACGTCTACCGCGTCGAAGCCGAAGTCACTTGCTGGAACGGGATTTCCACGGAAATCAGGTACGTCGGGCGACGCACCACCGAGCCTCTCGCCTACATGTGCGCACCCCAGATCGACCCCGGCACCTGGGAGCAGCAGCCGCCCGAGTTACGTGACGGAAAATACGAGCACGTGCCGCCGAAATGGGTTCCGGGACAGACGTTCCCGCAGTCACCGTTCAAGATCGAATACCGCAGCGCGGTAGTCGACAACAACCCGCGCCCGGCGCCCTCCGGTTCCGGAAGCTGATCCCGCGCCGGGCAGGCGGTCAGCCGTGTACCGGCAGGTTCCGAATGGCTCGGCGGGTTCTACGCGTCCGATGCGCTGAGTGCGCGCAGGGTTCGAATCGCGGAGCGGAGCTGAGCCAGGAGCGGGCTCGCCGAGATCGGAGCGGGAGCCGAGTCTCCGTCGTAGGCAGCGAGATTGGCGGCAAGAGCGTGGGCCCGGGCTGCTGCGGCGGCGGCCCACTGCGGGTCCTGGCCCGCCGCGAGGAGGCTGCCGATGATGCCGGACAGGACGTCGCCGGAGCCTGCGGTCGCGGACCAGGAGCCGCCCGCCTCGTTGACGAGTACCGGGCGACCAGGGGCGGCAACGAGGGTGGCACGGCCTTTGAGAAGCACTGTCAGGCCCCAGGATTCGGCCAGATCGCGAACTGCCCCGACGCGATCCGGCCCCAGCTCATGGCCGGTCAGGCGGGTGAACTCTCCGGCGTGCGGTGTCAGCACGGTCGGGGCCGAGCGGCCGCGAACCAGGCCGGGGTCCGCGGCGAGCATCGTGAGCCCATCGGCGTCGACGACCACCGGAAGGTCGGTCGCGAGAATTTCGCCGAGGCGTTTGTGCGCGTCGGAATCGGTGCCCGCACCAGGGCCGAATACCCAGGCCTGCACGCGACCGGTGGCCGAGATGGTTTGACTGGCAATGACTTCCGGGAAATGTGCGAGCACGTCGTGGGCGCCGGTCCCGACGTAGCGCACCATGCCGGAAGTGGCTGCCACCGCCGCACCCGTGCACAGGACGGCCGCTCCGGGGTAGGTCGCGCTGCCCGCGCAAACACCGGTGACGCCCTGCGTGTACTTATCGTCGGTCGCGTGCGGCACCGGCCATTTCGCGCCGATCGCCGCCGGTTCCAGCGCCGCAAGCCGGGGTTCGGGCAGCCGTAATCCGATCGGCACCAACTCAATTCGACCACACCAGGGCGCGGCGAGCGCGTGCACCGGTTTGTACGCACCGAACGCGACGGTGACATCGGCGCGAACGGCCGCGCCCTCGACCGCCCCGGTGTCCGGATCGACGCCACTGGGCAGGTCGGCGGCGATGATCGGGACATCGATGCCCGCAACGAGTTCCGCGGCATCGGGCCGGAGCGGACCGCGACCGGAGATTCCCACGATGCCGTCGATCACAAGGTGCGGGTCGCCGAGGTGGTCCTGGATGCGGCCGCCGGTTTTCCGCAGCGCGGCAAGGCCTTTCGCGTGCGCACGCTCGGGATTCAACAGCACCGCCGAGACGGACACACCCCGCCGCCGCAACATCGTTCCCGCCCACAGCACGTCGCCACCGTTGTCCCCGGAGCCCACCAGCAACGTCACCGACCGGCCGGCGACACCCCTGGTCCGGGCCCGCAACTCCTCCGCCACGACGGTCGCCAATCCATGCGCCGCCCGCTGCATCGGCACCCCGTCCGGCACCCGGGTGAACAGCTCCGCCTCCGCCGCACGAACCTCGTCGGCAGAGAAATATCCGCGCCGGTCAGCGGCGTTCGGATCCTCGGACATACGCGCTCGCCTCCACAACGTCGATCGGCTACGTGGCCAGGCTCATCGCCCCGACCCTACCGCCGACCGCACGACGGTCCGCCGATCCGGCGAGCCGGTTCGCCCGGCGAGACTCAGCCGATCGGGCGCTCGAAGGTGATGAGCAGGCCTTCGACGCCGCCGGGACCGACGCGCCCCTTCACCTCCGCCGCGGTGATTGTCTTGAGTTGCCAGCCCTGCCCGGCGTGGTCGTTCAGGATCTTCTCCAGTTTCGAACCAGAAAGTTTCCCCCCGATCAGGCCTTCCCGGATTTCGACGACCTTGTACTCGAATCGCGCAGTCATATCGTCAGATCATCCCGGGCATGCCCCGGTCCCGCAACGGTTCGCCGACCGGGGCCGCGCACCTGGCGACTAGGCTTCGGATTCATGCCGCTAGACAGTCGCGTGAAGTCCTTCCGGGTCGCAACCGGGTTCGCTGTGGTGGGGATGCTGCTGGCTGGATGTGGGTCCGGGGACTCGGGGTCGTCGTCCACGACGACGACAAAAGCACCGTCGAGTTCGGCTACCGTGCCTGCCGACACCAAGCCCGCCACGGTCACGGTGGATGTGGCCGACATGAAGTTCTCGCCTGATGCCGTGACGGTGAAGGTCGGCGACACCGTCAAGTGGCAGTTCGACGACAAGGTGCCGCACTCCGTGCAGGGCATCGGCGACAAGGCGATGGGAATCAACAGCCCGATCTTCACCCAGGGCGAGTGGAGCTACACCTTCACCATGCCCGGCACGTACCGCTACTTGTGCTCGCTGCATCCGGAGATGCGGGGAACGGTCACCGTCAACTGAACTGCGTACTGCTCACTCCACGGTGACGGATTTCGCCAGGTTGCGCGGCTTGTCCACGTCGTAGCCGCGGGCCTGGGCGATCTCCGCGGCGAAGACCTGCAGCGGGATCGTGGACAGCAGCGGCTGGAACAGGGTTGGCGCGGTGGGGATTTCGATCAGGTCGTCGGCGAAGGGACGCACGGTGTCGTCGCCTTCCTCGGCGATGACGATGGTGCGGGCGCCGCGGGCCTGGATCTCGCGAATGTTGCTGAGCAGCTTGGAGTGCAGCACCGCGCGGCCCTTCGGGGAGGGCATCACGATGATCACCGGAAGGCCGTCCTCGATCAGGGCGATCGGGCCGTGCTTGAGCTCGCCCGCCGCGAAACCCTCGGCGTGCATGTAGGCGAGTTCCTTGAGTTTCAGGGCGCCTTCGAGGGCCACCGGGTAGCCGACGTGGCGGCCGAGGAACAGCACCGTGGGGACGTGCGCGAGTTCGCGGGCGATGGCGCGGACCTGGGGAGCGGTCTCCAGGACGCGCTCGACGAGTTTCGGCATGGCTTCGAGTTCGGCGAACTCGCGGGCCACCTCGTCGGGGTACTTGGTGCCGCGGGCTTGGGCGAGGGCCAGGCCCACCAGGTAGTTGGCGGCCACCTGCGCGAGGAACGCCTTGGTGGACGCGACACCGATCTCGGGTCCGGTGCGGGTGTAGAGGACCGCGTCCGACTCGCGCGGGATCTGCGCACCGTTGGTGTTGCAGATGGCCAGAACGCGCGCCTTCTGCTCCTTGGCGTGCCGGACCGCCTCGAGGGTATCGGCGGTTTCGCCGGACTGCGAGATCGCGACGACCAGGGTGGAGCGGTCCAGAACCGGGTCGCGGTAACGGAATTCGCTGGCCAGCTCGACCTCGACGGGCAGGCGGGTCCAGTGTTCGATGGCGTACTTGGCCAGCAGGCCCGCGTGATACGAACTGCCGCAGGCCACGACGAAGACCTTGTCGAATTCGCGGAGTTCCTGGTCGGCGAGGCGCTGTTCGTCCAGGACGATGCGGCCACCGTGCTCGTCGATGACGAAGTGCCCGATCAAGGTGTCCGCGACGGCGGCGGGCTGCTCCTCGATCTCCTTGAGCATGAAGTAGTCGTGGCCGCCCTTCTCGGCGGCGGCGAGATCCCAGTCGATGGTGAAGGGACGGGTCTCGACATCGGTGTTGCCGGCGAAGTCGGTGACCTCGTAGCTGTCGGCGGTGATCACGACGGCTTGGTCCTGGCCGAGTTCGACGGCCTCGCGGGTGTGCTCGATGAACGCGACGACATCGGAGCCGATGAACATCTCGCCCTCACCGACACCGATGACCAGCGGCGTGTTGCGGCGCGCCGCGATGATCTTGTCGGGGTGGTCGGCGTGCGTGAAGACCAGGGTGAAGGCACCTTCGAGCCGTTGCAGCACCGCCAGCGCGCTGGCGACGAAATCACCCTTGGTCGGGCCGTCGGCGTACGCGCGGGCCACCAGGTGCACGGTGACTTCGGTGTCGGTGTCGCTGGTGAGCTCGACGCCCGCGTCTTCCAGTTCCTTACGCAACGGCACGAAGTTTTCGATGATCCCGTTGTGCACGACCGCGATCTTGCCGCTGACATCGCGGTGCGGGTGCGCGTTGCGATCGGTCGGCGCACCGTGCGTCGCCCAGCGGGTATGCCCCATCCCGGTGCTGCCGGCGAACTCGGATTCCCCGGCTTCGGCCAGCTCAGCCTCCAGATTCGCGAGCCGCCCAGCCTTCCGTTCCACCGCCAGCGCACCCGCGCCGTTGAGGATCGCCACACCCGCGGAGTCGTAGCCGCGATATTCCATGCGGCGCAACGCGTCAACGACAACGCCGAGCGCGTCCCGGTACCCGACGTAGCCAACGATTCCGCACATGGCTCACCAGACTACTTATCGGATAACGTTCATGCCGTGTCGGCGTCTGTGAAATCGCTACTGAGCACCCTGACCAGCCGGGGACCGCACCGAGTGCTGCGCGGAAACCTGGCCATCGCGGGTCAACCGGGGGTGGTGTTCACCCCTGAGTCCGGCAAGGACCTCCCCTGCGTTGCCTTCGGTCATGGCTGGCTGACCGGGGTTTCCCACTACCGCGGGACCCTGGAGCACCTAGCGTCCTGGGGTTTCGTGGTCGCCGCGCCCGACACCGAACGCGGGCCGATTCCGTCACACCTCGGTTTGGCGACCGACTTGCTCACCACATTGGACATCTGCACCGGAGTCCGCCTGGGCGACGGCATGCTCAGCGTCCACCCGCAGCGGCTGGCACTCGTCGGCCACGGCATGGGAGCCGGCGCCGCAGTGATCGCGGCCACACAACGTTCCGTCGGCGCACTGTGCGCGATCGCTCCCGCCCCCACCGCCCCGTCCGCGGAGTCGCTGGCATCCAACCTGTCGATCCCCGCCCTGATCCTGTCGAGCGCGTCCGACATCGACACGGTCAGCTGCAACGCGATCCCCTTGACCGCCGCCTGGGGCGGCCCGGCGATCCTGCGCGCCCTCGACGGAGCCTCCAACAATGGGATCGTCGAGGGGCGACGCGCACTGGGGGCTCTCGGAGTCGGCAAGTACGAGCACAAGACAGCCCGGGCCGTCCGCGGACTGCTCACCGGATTCCTGCTGTCCACATTGCTCGAGGACAAGAAGTATCAGCCGTTCGCCGACCCGGACGCGCAGATCCCGCACACCCAGGTCATCGATCCGAACGCGCCTCGGGACGAGGAGAAGCCGAAGGTCGGGATCGGGGCGATCGCGTCGTTGCTGCGAAAGTAGCCCCGCCGCATCAGAACCCGCGCTGACGCATCCACTTCGTCATGATCCACTTCTCCCCGGCGTTCACCATCTCACCGCAATGCCGGGTCAGCGGGTCCAGCTGTCCCTCGCCGTTGCAGTACCGGAAGTAAAGCGCCCCACCCTTTTTCGGAGTCACCGACAGCCCGGCCTCCGGAAAAGCTGTCGCACCACCGGATTCGACGTCGTTCAGGTAGACGATCAACGTCGAAATCCGCTGCCCCGGTATCGAAACATGCTGCCAGCTACCGGGATCCTCCGGCGGGAAGTAATCGAAATGCGGCTTGTACTCACCCCCGGGGCCGTACCGCAGAATCTGCAGCCCTTCCCCATTCTCCAACGGCCAGTTCATCAAAGCCGAAGTCCGCCGATCGATCCGATCGATCAGCGAATCCTCCCCGCGCTGAAACACCGCACCCTCACTGGTCCGATTACTGATGACCTCGTCGACACCGGTCGTGCCATTGACGGTGGTAGACCGCTTGAGCCGGTCGCGCGAACGCTCGATCATCTGATCGCACTCGTCTTCCGACAGCACGTCGGCGAACAGAATGACCTGAGGCTGCTGCACCCGCATCACAACCCGGATATCGCGGTCGAACGCGCGAATCACGTTGCTCTTAGGCACCGGACAATCGTCATAGACGTAAACCGGATTCGGTTCCCGCACAACAGGTTGCGCGGACTCACCCCCCATAAACCGCTGCACAGCCTTGTTAGCAGCCTCTTCGGTGAACCCGGCCCCGACCATCGACCCGACGATCGTCTCCACGGTACAACCGCGATCCACGTTCTCTGCCAGCCAGTTTCGCCAGTCAGTGTCTAGCTTCATAACCATTTTCTTTTGTGTCCCCGGTGATTAAACAAGCCAGCTGTCACGCCGGTAGTACTGCGAATCCGGATCATCCCACTCGTCATCGTCGCTGGGCGGGACGAAGCCCGCGGCGTGGCGCGCGGAAGCCGAACGTGTCATCGCCTCCAGCTTTTCGCGCGCTTCCGCCGCCAAACGTTCACGCTCTGAGCGGGCTTCGAGTTCCAGACGTTCGCGCTCTTCAGCTTCCTCGCGAGCCCGCTCTTCTTCCTCCGCCTCGACACGCTCGATAGCAGCCAGGATTTCAGCGCCGTTATGGTCCTGGCTCAAGCGCCGATTCATCTCTGCGAGTTCGTCTTCGAGGCTCGCGACCCTTCGCAAGTGTTCAGCTACCAGGGCCTCGGTTTCATAATCCACGGCGATCACTACTTTGCTTCATCAGTTTCACAGGGGACCCGCCTCGGATAGCTCCGCCCCGGTTTGGACCGGCGCCTGCTGCTGTTGCTCACCGGTGACCGGGGCGGTCTTCGGGGTGTGCTCGCCGTCCTCCCCACCCTTCTTGGTGCCCGCTGGCGGCACCGTGGCGGTCGGATTGCCCGAAGTCGGAGTACCCGCGGCGGGAGTGCCGGCGGCCGGCTTCGACTCTTCCTTCTTCTCCTCACTGGAGATGATCGGATTGCCGTTCGAGTCCAGCTTCACACTGAGCTCGCGAGTCTTGCCCTCCGAGTCGGTCTCGACCAGCTTCGGCTGCCCATCCGCGCCGACCTCGAGCTTGTAATGCTTACCGGCAAGGTCGAATTCGGTCGACTTGGTCTTCTCGCCGTCCTTCTTCTCGCCGTCGTCCTTACCGTCGTCGTCCTTGTCGTCGTCGTCCTTCTCGTCATCTGTGAAGTCTTCGATGGCTTCGGAAATGGCGGTTCCGAGCGCAGTCAGGCCCGTCGTCGCGGCTGTGGCGAGCGAGCTCACCGCTGTGGTGAGCGCTGTCGCGAGGGTGGATGCCAGACCACTCAGCGCAATATTGGTCGACGCCGGTACGGTGCTGCTCGGTGTCGGTGTCGTGCTGGGCGTGATGCTCGACGTGGGCGTGACACTCGGCGTGGGCGTGATACTCGGCGAGGGAGTCGTGCTCGGGCCCGGCCCAGGATTGGTTCCGGTCGGCGACGGGGCCTGGACAGTCGACGGTGGAGTGCTCGGGGAAGTGGTGTCCGCAGGCATCGGATACGCCGCAGTGTCCAGTTTGGCCAACTCAGAGCTGAGCTGGTCGTAGAGCCCATTCACTGTGGTCTCAGTTTCGGTGCACAGAGTTTCGAAGTTACTGATGGTATTTTCTACGGCTGGTTGAAATTTTGTTTCCAGCCACCTCTTAGCGGAAAGGCCGGGCTCGGCGTATTCATTCATTATCGCGTGCATAATGAATGCATCTATCGACTTTCGGCCGAGACCATTGGAATCAGGGATATCCGGCTGCGTAGGATGCCAATACTTCTTCACGGCCTGAGCTTTCGCCTTGACCGCTGCTCGCAAGCCTTCCGCCGTAGACGCAAGTTTCGTCGAGATACCCGAGACGTCCACCTGATCCTCGGTTGCCCGAACGACCTGGGAGTTGAGCATCGTCAGCGCGGCATCCGCCGCCGTCCCTTGCCAAACCGAAGGCAGTGCGTTGCGCTGCGTCTCCTGCTTGGTCAACTCCTCCTTTGCGGACGTGAGGACCTTCGCGAGTGTGGCTGCCATCCGCTCCAGCGCCGCGATATCCATTTGCCGTTCCCAGTCATACTTGGCGTAGAGGGAAGAAACATTCAGGCTCGCAATTTCGGCGCGTCCGATTTTGAGACTCGAGTAGCACGTTGCGTATCGTTCCAGATACTCCTTGAAATATTGAAGTCCGGTCGCGCCGTCGTTCAAAATCTCATCCGCAGTCGCATTTCCGGCAACAGACAGATCAGTAGTTTCAGCCATACGACACCTCCCCTAACGGGCAGCGACTTGAATTCGTTCCGGCAACCCGAGCGTTCAACCGAGATTCACCCCAGCTGCTGTGATCTTCTTGACGTTGGAATCATCAACGGAGGCGTAGCTGGTAGCACTCGTGGTGATGTTGGCCCCGGTCTTGTCGATCGCCGTCTGCCAATTCTTCAGCCAAGTCGCGATCCGCCCGATCTCGTTGCCGACCTTGGTGCCGGCGACGTCGTACTTCCGGCCGGCCTGCGCCGCCCCGAACTTCCAATCCTTCACATCCGCCGTCTTGTTCCCGACGTTGGCGGCCGAGGTCTTCAGGTTGCTACCGATCTTCTGCAAGTTCGTCGTGTCTACCGTTACCTGGTTGCTTGTCGCCACGAAGCCCTCCATCCGTCCCTGATGACCCGGCGGCCCAGCGCCGCCCCTACCTCCTTCGACGCATGTCGCCGGGTTTCGGTTCCATCGAAACCCCGACCAGCCTGCCCCCAAGTCTTATGCCGGAAAATCTACTGGGTGCAGCGGGAAGGTTCAATCGCGGTGGCGGTTGCGAGCACAGGCGGCGAGGCCCGGCCGGCAACGGCGGCGCGCGCGGCCATGCCCGGTCGTGGGAGTATGCGGGCGAGAAGCGCGGCGGGTTCCACGGACGCTGAATGGCACCTGGCGCTTCACCGTGGGGTGACACGAGCAGAGGAACGGGGCGGGATGGAGTCGATCAGCGGTGTCCACGATCTGGTGATCGCGCGCTACAACGAGTCTCTCGACTGGGTGTTGCAGGTGCCCGACACCTACCGTGTGCACATCTACAACAAGGGGGATGCGACCGTCTCGCCGGAGGTGCGTGAGCGCGCGGAAACCTTTACCGCACTTCGCAATGCCGGTCGCGAATCAGACACCTACCTGACCCATATGCTCGAATATGGGCCTGGTACAGGCGAATTCACCGTGTTCAGCCAGGGCGACCCTTGCGAGCACAGTCCAGACTTCCTCGCGTTACTGGCCACTCCGGACCGTTGGTCCGACGTGCAGACGTTGACCTGGTGGTGGAAAGCGGAAAGCCACATACCGCCACCGATCCTGCTCACTCCCGAACGGTCGATCCTCCAGGGATTGCGGGCGCGTGAGGAACTGTTCGCACTCAATACATTTCAAGCACTGGAATGGGTCGATATCGCCGCCGAAAGTATCGGACGGGAGTACCGGCTGTTGCACCGGTTGCCCGAGGGCGTCAACATCGCCGCCCACTTCTTGGAGATGTGCGAACTGCCGGAAATCGCCGACCAAGCCGCGCAGCACGTAGTGGGACGCTATGGCATCGGTGCCATTTTCGGAGTTCGCACGCACTTGATCGAGAAGCTCCCCACACGCGCCATGGTGCGGCTGCGGCAGGCGGCCATGGGCCCGGCTCCGCACGGATTCTTCTGCGAGAAACTCTGGCTGCACATCTTCGGCGAACCCTTCATGATGCCTCTCGCACCATCCATGTGATGCAACCTCTGCAGACCGAAGGGGACGCGGCTGGCTACCATCGGCCCGTGTCCGACAACCCCACGCCGGCGGCGCGCAATCGCTTGCTCATTTGTGCAACGATGCTGAATCCCGTTCCCGGCTATAGCTTTTGGCTGGATTTTCATCTGCGGCAAGCCGCGCTGATCATGGTCTTCCTGGATGACCCGGCGAAGCGGCCGATGTTCGAAGCGCATGCGCAGGCCGGCCGGGTGCTCGTGCTGGACGGCGTAGGCGACCGCAGCGACAACACGCCATCTGCTGTGATGCGGCGACAAATGGCCAACGCCCAGACTGCGGTGGCGTATGCCCTCGACCACGGATTCGCCTGGGTTGCCGCTTTGGATGCCGACGAACTGCTCTACGACGAAAGCGATGGCGCCTGGCGAACTCAGGAAAACGTGGGGCAGGTCACGTTCGCGAATCATGAAGCGGTGCCTTTGGCACATGAGCCGGAGAACTGCTTCGCTGAATGCACCCTGTTCCGGGTCAATGGGCGCACCGATTTCATGGCGTACGGCAACGGGAAGAGCGCCGTACGAGTTTCACCCGGGGTGCGGGCGGGAATTCACGAGTTTCACGACTATGTGGGCGAACACCATTACGCGATCGGGCCGGTGGTCCTGCACTTCCCGAATCCGTCGTTCGAGAGCTGGGTTGCCAAGTTCCGGAACCACGGGGGGTTTTCGAACTACTGGTGGGATGAGCCAGGGCTTCCGATCGAGTTGCAGTTCATGTTGCGGTCCCGGGATCTGATCCGTGCGGCGGATGAGACCGGTGAGTGGGATGAGGCGCGGGACTACTTCCGCTCGTGGATTCCGGATGATGAAGCCCGCGCCAAGATGCTGGCGGCCGACGAGTTGCGGGTGTACAGCCCGGTGACGGAGTTGCTGCGATCGGATCCGGATCGCTTGAAGGAAGCGTTGCTCGCTTCGCTGGCCCAGCGCTCGGGGTGAAGCTCCGCAGGTTCCGATGATCCGCACGGAAGTGCGCGGATCATCGCAGCCTGCGGCCGGAGTTGCCCCTCGAAGGGGCCGGAGTGCGGGGGCCGTTGCAACGAGTTTAACTCTGCTGGAGTCGAATCCGCAGTGCCTACAACCTAAGATCAACCTGCCGCTGGTTGGGGAGGAGACGGAATTGTCGAATGGTGGACGGGTGCTGAGTGACCGGAGGGTCGCGCTGATCACCGGTGCGGGCGGGCTGCTCGGCAATGCGTTCTGCCAGGCTCTTTACACGGAGTACGACATCGTGGCGGTGCATCGGGACCGGACCCCGGGCGTGCCCACCCAGTACGAATGGTTTGTCGACCCGTTCGACCCGGAAGCCGAACTGCCGGAGAACCGCTCGCAGGCTTATCTGCTGCGCGCCGACCTGACCGAGAAGGGCGAGGTGGAGCGCGTCGTCGATCTGGCCCTCGCGCGGTTCGGCACGGTGGACCTGCTCATAAACAATGCCGCGCACATGGTGTGGCACGGTCAAGGCGTGGTCGACGGGGACGCCGCGCTGGACGACTTCGACAACCACTTCCGGACGAATGTCGAAGTGCCGCTGCGGTTGGCGACGCGACTGGCCCAGAAGAGCTGGCTGCATGATCGGGACCGGAACCGGTCTCGCAATCGCAACATCGTCAACGTATCCAGCCTTGCGGGCACGGGAGTTTATCCAGGCGGGCAGGCGCTGTACGGGTCGTCCAAGGCCGCGCTGAATCATCTGACGCGCCATATGGCAGTGGAGTTCAAGGAGTTCGGGGTGCGGGCGAACGCGATCGCGCCCGATAGTTTCCCTGCGCTGGTGCCCACCGAGAAAGTGCTGTTGTCGATCCTGGAGTTGGACCGCGGCGGTATGACCGGCGGCGTCTACGCGATCGAGGGGCCACTCGAGCTGGAAACCACCGGGGGCAGGCACGCGCTCACCACCACGCCCGCACCATTGACCACCACGCCCACGCCGCACTGACGCACGCGAACCTGGCCGGTGCCGCCGGCCAGGTTGCGGGTGGGAACTACTTGCCGAGAGTGCCTTCGTCGGTGCGAACCCATTCCTGGGTGCCGTCCGGGTGCTGGTGGAATTCCCAGGCGGCGTAATCGCCGTCCTTCTCCACCACTTTGACGTGGTCGGCGATGCCGTCATTGTCGAAATCCGACCAGACCTGCATCGCTTCTTCGCCGGTGGTGGTGACGCTGTCGAAGTAGCCGTCGCCGTTGATGTCCTGGGTGGGGTTGTCGAGTTCGACGGCGCCTAGGCCGTCGAGGGAGGTGTGGGCGTCGATGGTGGGTAGATCCAGGCCGGAGAATTCTCCAGGAATGACCATGACTCCTCCTCAACAGGCTGCGGGCGACGCCCGCGAAGCGCGGGGCCACCCCATCCTGTCATCCGCGGGCGCGCGGCGCAGCCCCCTTACCGATAGGCGAGGATCACTTTTTCGGGATGACCAGCCACAGCACCAGGTAGACGACGAACTGCGGGCCGGGAAGCAGGCAGGACAGGACGAACAGCAGCCGGACTACGTTGGGGCTCCAGCCGAAGTATTCGGCGAGGCCGCCGCAGACTCCGGCGACCCACTTGTCGTGGGTGGAGCGGGTGAGGCGGCGGGCAGGGGCGGTCATTGTGATTCCTTTCGTCTTCGTTCAGCGACTTTGCGGGCATCCACGCTGACGCCGTTTGAGCGGCATCCCCGTTGATGTCGGTCGCTCTGTGTTCCACTCTGCTCCGGAAATAGCCACCTGACATCGGTCCTCAGCCCGATCCCCACCCTGATTTCCGCGTCCCCCACCCTCAGGGTCTCCCCTGAAGGCCGGTTGTCGCGCTCGCACCGGCGACCGGCAGAATTGCGCTGGTGAGTAGCACTCTGCATGCGCGTGGACTGGCCGCCGGACACGGGGAACGGACGTTGTTCGAGGATCTCGATCTGACGCTCGCGCCGGGGGACGTGATCGGGCTGGTGGGCGTGAACGGGGCGGGGAAGTCGACGTTGCTGCGGATGCTGGCGGAGCGGAACGCGCCGACCGGGACCATTACGTTGAGTCCGCCGGATGCGACGGTGGGGTACCTGGCGCAGGAGCCGGAGCGGATCGCCGGGGAGACGGTGCTCGAGTTCCTCGGGCGGCGAACCGGGGTGACCGAAGCGCAGCGGCAGATGGACGCGGCGGCGGAGCGGCTGACCGACGGCGGCGAGGACGATTACACGCCGGCGCTGGAGCGGTGGCTCGCGCTGGGCGGGGCGGATCTGGATCAGCGGGCCGAGGAAGTGGCGGCGGATCTCGGGCTCACCGATTCCCTTGTGACCGGACTGAATACGCCGATGACCGGACTGTCCGGTGGGCAGGCGGCCCGGGCGGGGTTGGCGTCGGTGTTGTTGTCGCGCTTCGACATTCTGCTGCTGGACGAGCCGACCAACGATCTCGATCTGGATGGGCTGGCGCGGCTGGAGCAGTTCGTCACCGGGGTGCGGGTGCCGTTGATGGTGATCAGCCATGATCGGGAGTTCTTGGCGCGCACCGTGAATCGGATCGTGGAGCTGGACCTGGCGCAGCAGCAGGTGGGGGTTTACGACGGGAGTTACGAGTCGTATCTGGCGGAGCGGGAGATCGCCCGGCAGCACGCGCGCGAGACGTACGACGAATACGCCGACACCAAAGCGGGTTTGGAGTCCCGGGCGCAGATGCAGCGCAACTGGCTCGAGCACGGGGTGCGGAATACGCGGCGTAAGGCCAAGAACGGGGACTCCGACAAGATGGGGCGCAAAGCGCGCGCCGAATCGACCGAGAAGCAGGCGGCGAAGGCGCGGCAGACGCAGCGGCGGATCGAGCGGCTGGACGTGGTGGAGGAGCCGCGCAAGGAGTGGGAGCTGCGGATGGAGATCGCCGCGGCCCCGCGGAGCGGAGCGGTGGTAGCGACGCTCTCCCAGGCTTCCGTCACGCGCGGCGACTTCACGCTGGGACCTGTTACGACGCAGGTGGATTGGGCCGACCGGATCGTGCTGACCGGGGCGAACGGATCCGGAAAGTCGACACTGCTCGCTTTGCTGCTCGGAAAGATTCGGCCCGACAATGGAACTGCCGCTTTGGGGTCTGGTGTCCAGATCGGCGAGGTGGATCAGGCGCGCGGGCTGTTCAGCGGAAGTACCTCGCTCGCAGCAACTTTCGGTGCCGAGATGCCGGATTGGCCGGATGCCGAGGTGCGCACGTTGCTGGCGAAATTCGGGCTGCGCGGCGCTCACGTGAGCCGTGCCTGCGAAACCCTCTCCCCCGGTGAACGGACCCGCGCGGCGCTGGCACTGTTGCAGGCGCGCGGGGTGAACCTGCTCGTCCTCGACGAACCCACCAACCACCTCGACCTGCCCGCCATCGAACAACTGGAGCAGGCCGTCGAATCCTTCACCGGAACAATGATTCTCGTGACCCACGACCGCCGCATGCTGGGTTCGGTCAGCGCCACCCGCCGCTGGCACATGAACGCCGGGCAACTCACCGAAGCCTGAGCGCACAAGATCACCAGGCACTGATGGCGGCATCGGCCGAGTAGCCGCGCCATCAGGGCCTGATGATCTTGAATTCAGGGGCTTTCAGGTCCAACTAGAACTGGTTACAGTTCCGAATAGTGCGACGAAGTGACTGAGGGAGTGCACAGTGCATCAGATCGAACTGACTTCTATGGCGATCGAATTCGGCATCGATACCCGGATCACGCTGGCGGCGGCCGGATTGCTGTTCATCCTGGCGCTGGTGCTCGGTGTGTGGAAGTACCAGCAGATCAGCACCTCCCCCGACGCCACCGCACACATCTATGTGGACATCGCGCACCGCGCCACCCTGCTGTACTCGTTCGCCACGCTGCTGCTCGCGGTCTTCACCGAACTCAGCGCGTGGCCGACCGCGGTGAACCTCGCCGCCGACATCGTGATCCTGATCTTCTTCCTCGCCGCCATCGCGGCCTACATCGTGCACGGCTGGCGGCGTGACACCACCAACCAATTCCACGGCCAGACCAGCAAGGCCGGCACCCACATCTCCATGATCGCCTTGATCATCGGCGAGATCGGCGGCTTCCTGGTGCTGTTCACCGGCTTCCTCGTCGGCCAGTTCTGAATATGGAAAGCCGGATCATCCTGAGATGACCCGGCTTTCACCTGGTTGCGGGGACAGGATTCGAACCTGCATAACCCGACTTATGAGACCGGTGGGCATCCTAGTTGCCTCCACCCCGCGTCGGTGAGTCCAGGTTACGAGGGCGGAACACCGGCTGACAACTGATTATTCGGCTCGGCTATCGACGGGAACAGAGGCCGCCCGCGACCAGACCGCAGGTCGATCCGGCTGACACACTCCCGCGTCCGTTCCACCGGGGATTCGGCGCGTCCGGCAAGTTCGATCAGCTCCACCGCTTGGCCCCAGCCCAGTCTGCGCTCATGCCGAGCGACTTCGGCGACCAAAGCATCCCGGGAAACCCCCTGCCCCAGAGCGGCTTCTAAGGTCGCAGCGGCCGCCGACCGGTCCAGCGTTCGCACCACATCGACCACGGTACGAACCGCACTCGTGACCACCACCCCCTGAACCAACTCGAGCTCCGCCTGATCAACTCGATCGTGATGCACGATCAACCGTTTGGACCGCGACGCCCGCGCCCCGAGCACATGCGTCGCCTCGTCCTCCCGCACCGAAAACCCGTGCAGCTCAGCGGCAGTGCAGTAGGCCGCGGTCACCGACTGCAAGCCCAGCAACAGCCGCGCCGCCTCGACCCGCAATCGCGGAGTGGACGGCGTGCAAGCCTCCCGATAAACCCCACGGAAGACCCGCACCCATTCCCCGCCATCGAGCCGCGTGCGCATCTCCGCCCGCGTGTACTCGCAGAGCACCTGCCACGAGGTGAACACCCCGAACTGCTTGTCCCGCACCTCATCGAGTCCTGGTCGCATGCGCCAACATTGGCCTATCCGCGCTGCACCCCGATCACCGCGACCTGGGGAAATACAAAAGCTGTGGATAACTGAAATCCTGTGGATAACCCACCCATCAGCGGCCAGCCTCGAATTCCCGGCGATGTATCCTCCGCCTTGGCGACACCCGGTGGACGCCAAGGTGCACTGACCCGCCGGGCGCACTCACGCACCGCGCACTCAGCGGGCATGCGATTATGGCGCGGCGGGTTCGGGGGACGCGTTCGGTACGCAACCGTCATCGGCGGAAACCGGCTCCTGTTACCGAAATGGTTGCGCGCGAGCGTCGGCGGATTGCTCTTCGGGTTGGTGGAGATTCGCGCTAGCGACGGCAACCAGCCCGGCTGGCGAGACCTGTTGCGGGGGTACGGGAGTAAGCGCACCGGCGTGCCGGAACTCGAGACCGTACGCCGGTGCGACATCAAGATCTAGCCGTCACACCGGCCGGAGCAGTTACACCGCGGCGACGCGCTTGGCGAGGTCGTCGGCGAGTTGCTGGGCGCGCTCGGGGTCGGTGGCTTCGACCATGACGCGGACCAGTTGTTCGGTGCCGCTGGGGCGCAGCAGGATTCGGCCGGTGTCGCCGAGGATGGCTTCGGCTTCGGCTACCGCGTCCTGGACTTCGGGGGCCGCGGCGACGAGGGCCTTGTCGGTGACCGGGACGTTGATGAGGACCTGGGGGACGGTGCGCAGGACCGCGGCGAGATCGGCGAGGGGGCGGCGGGTTTGGGCCATCCGGGCCATCAGTTTGAGGCCGGTCAGGATGCCGTCGCCGGTGGTGCCGAAAGCAGGGAGGACGGTGTGGCCGGATTGTTCGCCGCCGAGGGTGTAGTTGCCGCGGCGGAGTTCTTCCAGGACGTAGCGGTCGCCGACGGCGGTGGTGCGCACCGTGATTCCCGCTTCGCGCATCGCGATGTGCAGGCCGAGGTTGCTCATGACCGTGGCGATGAGGGTGTTGTCGCGCAGGGTGCCGGCATCTTTCATGGCGATGGCGATGATGGCCATGATGGCGTCGCCGTCGACGACAGCGCCGGTGCTGTCGATGGCCAGGCAGCGGTCGGCGTCGCCGTCGAAGGCGAGACCGAGGTCGGCGGCGTTTTCGACAACTGCCTGCTGCAGCTTGCCCAAATGTGTTGATCCGCAACCGTCGTTGATGTTGAGGCCGTCGGGCTCGGCGTGGATCGCGATGACGGTGGCGCCCGCTTCGCGCAGGGCGGCGGGGCCGACTTCGGAGGCGGCGCCGTTGGCGCAGTCGACCACCACGGTCAGTCCGGACAGGTCGGTGCCGGTCGCCTCGACGAGGTGCTCGACATAGCGCTCGTGGGTGCCTTCGAGGCTGTACTGGTCGGGGATCGCTTGGCCGTGGTCGCGCGCTCCGGCGGCATTCAGCACGCGGCCGATGCCCGCACCGGTCGGGCGGATCGGATTGTTCTCGGCGATCAACGCTTCGATGCGGTCTTCGATGGCGTCGTCGAGCTTGTGCCCGCCCGCGGCGAAGATCTTGATTCCGTTGTCCGGCATGGGATTGTGCGAGGCGGAGATCATCACGCCGAGGCACGCGTCGTAAAGGCCGGTCAGGTAGGCGACGGCCGGCGTCGGAAGAACGCCCACGGGAAGCACATTCACACCGGCGGCGGTCAGCCCGGCGACCACGGCCGCTTCGAGCATCTCCCCCGAGGCCCGCGGATCACGGCCGACGACGGCCAGCGCACGCTTCTTGCCCCTGCCGAGAATCTGCGCGGCCGCGCCCGAAACTTTAAGCGCCAGTTCCGGACTCAGTGATTCGTTGGCGAGCCCGCGTACACCGTCGGTGCCGAACAAACGTCCCATAACCTCGTCGCCCCTGTAAGTAGTGCCGTACCGGGAATAGCACGAGAGCAGGCGACCAGCGCGATGCTGGAAGCCTGCTCTCATACAGCTGCCGCGCCGACCGGGCCACCCCCGACACCACCAGGGTGACGGAAGCGGACCGGCAGCGAAGCCAAAATCAGCGCTTCGAGTACTGAGGCGCCTTACGGGCCTTCTTCAGGCCGTACTTCTTACGCTCGACGGCACGCGGGTCACGAGTCAGGAAGCCGGCGCGCTTGAGGGCGGGACGGTCGTCCGGGGTGACCTCGATCAGCGCGCGGGCGATGGCCAGACGCAGAGCGCCGGCCTGACCCGAGGGGCCGCCACCGTGCAGCAGGGCGACGATGTCGAAGGACTCGGCGCGCTCGACGAGCACCAGCGGGGACTTGACCAGCTGCTGGTGCACCTTGTTCGGGAAGTAATCCTCGATGGTGCGGCCGTTGAGGGTGAAGTTGCCGGAGCCGGGAACCAGTCGCACGCGGACGACGGCTTCCTTACGACGGCCGACGGTCTGCACCGGGCGGTCGATCAGGACGGGGGCGAAGGTTTCGGGCTCGGCGTCGTAGCCGTATTCCTCTTCCACGACCTCCACGACGGTATCGCCGTCGGCGACCTCCGCGGTGAATTCTTCGGTGTATTCCTCAGGAGCGGTCACTGGGCCACCTGCTTGATCTCGAAGGGAATGGGCTGCTGGGCCGCATGCGGGTGGTTCGGGCCTGCGTAGACCTTGAGCTTGCCGGCGATGGCGTTGCCCAGCTTGTTCTTCGGGATCATGCCCTTGACGGCCTTCTCCACGAGACGGTCGGGACGCGACTCCAACACCTGACCGACAGTGCGGCTCTTGAGACCGCCCGGGTGGCCACTGTGGTGGTGGATCAGCTTGTCCTGCTTCTTGTTGCCGGAGATGGCAACCTTGTCAGCATTGATGATGACGACGAAGTCGCCACCATCGAAGTTCGGCGCGTAGGTCGGCTTGTTCTTGCCACGCAGCAGGCCAGCGGCCTGCACGGCAAGACGGCCGAGCACTACGTCAGTGGCATCGATGACGTACCACTTGCGGGTCACGTCACCAGCCTTGGGGCTGTACGTAGGCACAGTGATTCCCTGTCTGTAGTCGGTGTTGCCGGCCAGCGTGCGGTCGAGCGATGGTGTAAAAATTTTCAAGCCCCGGCGGCCGGTGGAGACCCGGGACTCGGTGTCGGCCCAGACCGAAGCCTGAGACGTCTACACGCCAACGAGCCACGATACCGGACCGGCATCAATTCACCGAATCGGGTCAGATCTCCCGCGGAGGGCCTGGGTCGATGCCGTCCTGCGGCCCCGGAATGACGTAGCGGAGGTGGTCGATGCCGGGTTGCTCACACTCCCGCTCGCCGACCGGCCGCTCGTTCGCCGTGGCGATGCCGGGCGGCTGCTCGTTGAGGATGTAGGGAGTGCGCGTGCAGCCGGCGAGCGTCGAATCGCCCGCCGTGGGCACCCCGGTCGCCGTGAGCATCAGCCCGCCGAGCACGGCTCCCGCCCCGAACAGCTTGCCCTTGGTCTTGCCCCACAGTTTGCTCTTGCGCTGCGGGTGCTCGGCATCGTCGTCCTCGTCGCTGTGCACCGGGTCGCCCCACGGCTCCCTGGCACTGTGGCTCGGCGGCGGCGGATACGGCGACCGCGGGCCCGCCGGGCTGGGCGTGACGGGCGGACGGGTGAACCGGCTGCCCACCTCGCTCACATCCGGCGGCTGGGTCTGCTGCCCCATCTCCTCCCGGGTGACCCGGGTGGTGGGCCCGTCGACCGGCGGCGTCGACGGATAGCCCGGACCGTAGGTCACCACCGGCGCACCGGAGGCGGTGGCGGGCTGTGCGGGGACATCCCGGCGCACCGGCGGGGGCGGCGCGGACTGCTCGGCATGCCGCCCGGAAGACACCGGTTCCCCGGACTCGTTGTCGGTGACCAGCAGATGCGTGGCCCCGAGTACCAGCGCGTGCATCGGATGATCGGCGACCTGCAGCCGATGGCCCAGATGATTCTGGAACGCCAGCCGCAGCGCGTCGTTGAAACAGACATTGCCGCACAGCAGCACCGTGGAGGTGTCCGCACCGATCGAACGGGCCGCGGCCATCACCTCGATCACCACGTTGTCGGCCGAGCGGGCGTCCCGCATGGCTTCGGCGTCGACCGGCACGTCCACCGACTCGGTCGGCATCTCGTCGTCGCCGTGCACCGCGACCACCAGCATGGTGCGCCCGTCGGAGTAGACACCGGTGGCGCCGATGCCGCGCGGATCCCGCTCGTCGGGGCGGCGGACCAAGCCGAGGGCGCGGACATAGCCGGACAGCGCGACGCTCTCCGGCAGCGGTTCCACCGTCACATCGAGCTGTTCGACCAGCTCGGCGTAGATGTCGACTTTCTCGTCGGGCCACGGGTCCGGATACGGCAGCGCCACCACGTCGGGCTTGCCGCGCAGATGTTTGCCGATCGCGGCGAGCGGGTTGTAGAGCCGGGCCCGGAAGACCAGCTCGGCCGGCCAGGTGGCCCCGGCGACCACGATCTGCGGATGTCCGAGGATGTCGCGGACGTCGGCAATGGCGCGCCCCAGATCCGGGCGCGCCTGTTCCACCCCCGCGGTGTGCAACCGGCCCTGGGCATCGGCCAGCAGATACGCCGGCGGGGTATAGGTACCTTCGACCTGCACGGGACGGATGGGAACTCCGCCACCGCCCGCAGCCACGGACACCACATCCCAGCCGAGATGTACTGCCCCTACACGCACTGTCACAGGCATAAGTGTGCCTGCTGTCCGAACCGAACGCTCGCGGTGCTCGACGTGCCCAGGTCAGCCACGGGTTTCACGAGACGGACTTCTTCTTCAGGCGCAGCCGCTGCCAGATGATGAGCGACAGCAGCGCGGCGATGGCCACGAGCGCGCCCACGTTGAGGGCCCACGAGAAGATGTCGTGATCGAAGAAGGTGTCGTCATCCTTCTGCAATCCGACGACCAGCCGCTTCAGATCCACGGTCGACGCACTCGCCGCATACCCCCAGCGCGACGGGAACAGCCAGGACATCTGCTCCAGGCCGACCCGCTTGGTGACCGGGATAAAGCTGCCCATGGCCACCAGCTGCACCACCAGGGCGAGCACCAGACCCGCCATGACCTGCTCGTTCGACTTCACGAACGAGGAGATCAGCAGGCCGAGCACCACACTGCAGATGGCCAGCAGGGTCAAATCGAGGAACAGTTCGGCCGCGCCCAGCCCGTTGTACAAACCGAAGCTGTCGGAGGCAGCGACCGCGGCATCGTCGGGCTGCGGGAAGAGCACACCCTCCTCGGGCGGGTTCTTGAGCAACAACACCATGCCGACCATGGCCGCGATCTGATAGATGGCGGCGATCGCGAAAACGCTGATCTTCGACCACAGGTAGGCGAACGAAGACAGGCCCACCGCGCGTTCGCGCTGGTAGATGGTGCGCTCCCCGACCAGGTCACGCACGCTCAGCGCCATGCCCATGAAGAACGCGCCGATCACCAGGAACGACAGCAGCGTGGCCGCTTCGCCGCTGGAGGGAATCTTGAAATCACCGGTGATCGGATCCTGCGCCATGGCGGGCTGCTTGAACCCGTTGGAACCGGGCGCGGCGAGGGTCAGCAAGCCGATGACGAGCGGCATGAGCAACAGTTGCAGCATGTACACCCGGTCGGCGAACATGAGCCTGATCTGCCTGCGCGCCAACGTCGAGAACTGTTTGCGCGTATTGGTTTTCGGCGGTTTGCCGGCCTGGCCGTTGCGCACGGCGGGTGGCGGCGGCGCCGGGGCGGCCGCCTGCCGGGACCGGTAGGCCGCGAACGCCTGATCCGGATTGGCCGCGACATCGCCGAAGATCTTGGCCCAGTCGCTGGTACCCATCGCGCTGCCGACTCCGGACGGGTGCCCGCGGAACGCGGTCTTACCGCCGGGTGCCAGCAGCAGCACCTGGTCACACATGTCCAGGCAGGCCACCGAGTGGGTGACCACGATGACAACGCGACCGGCGTCGGCCAGTTCCCGCAGCATCACCATGACCTGACGGTCCAGCGCCGGGTCCAGGCCCGAGGTCGGTTCGTCGAGGATGAGCAGCGACGGGCCGGTGAGCAATTCCATCGCCACCGACGCGCGTTTGCGCTGACCACCGGAGAGCCGGTCGACGCGGGTGTCGGCGTGTTCGGTGAGCGAAAGTTCTTTCAGCACACCGTCGATCACCTTCTGGCGATCGGCCTTGTTCATATCGGGCGGCAGGCGCAGTTCGGCGGCGTAGCCGAGGGCTTGGCGCACAGTGAGTTTGGTGTGCAGCACGTCGTCCTGCGGGACCATGCCGATGCGGGAACGCAGCGCCTCGTATTCGCCGTGCAGACTGCGGCCCTCGAAAGTGACCACACCGATGGACGGATTGTTGGCGCCGGCAATGAGTTTCGCCAGCGTCGACTTGCCTGCACCGGACGGTCCGATCAGCGCGGTCAGCGACCCCGGACCCGCCTGCATGTTCACATCGACGAGCAGGTGCTTGTTGCCTTCGACGGTGAATCCGACACCGTGCACGCCCAGGCCCTGCTCGGCGGCCGGCTTCTTGCGGTGGACGAGCGTGCCGTCCTGCACCTCGAAGTCGACGTTGCCGATGGTGACCACGTCGAGCTCGCGCAGCACCGTGCTCTGTTGCCGGTGACCGTTGACGAAGGTGCCGTTGGCCGAGCCGAGGTCCTCGATGACCAGCTCGCCTTTGCGCGCGACCAGGCGGGCGTGCTTGCGCGAGGCCAGTGGATCGTTGACGACGATCTGGTTGTCGGTGGTGCGGCCGATACCCAGGCCGCTGGGCGGGATTCGATCCGCCTTGGCGATGGGTTCGGTGGAAGCCTTGGGGCGCTTGGGCGGAACGATCGGGCGGCTCTTGAAATCCGCCTTCATCGTCATGTTGAAGTTCGGCTGCTCCGGCTCCGCGGCCGTGGGCGGCGGTTGCGGCGGCTGGTAGGACACCGGAGGCTGGGGCGGGACCGGCTGGTGGTGCGGCGGAATCGGTTGCTGCGGTTGCTGATACGACGGCCGCGGCGGCTGGTACTGCTGATAGGGCTGTTGCGGCCGCGGGGGCTGCGGCGGCTGCGGCCGTTGTTGCATCTGGGAGGGCTGATAGTTCTGCGGCTGCATCGGCGGCGGCTGCGGCGGTCTGTGTTGCTGCGGCGGCGGCTGGTAAGCCTGGGGCTGCGCGGGCGGCTGCGGCGGCCTGGCCTGCGGACGCGGCCCCGGCGTCAGACTGAGCAGCGGGCCCGTGACCGCATCGCCGAGCCGAACCTGTGTGGGCCGGTCGATCGTCACCGGCTGACTCAACCGGCGCGCGTCCACGAAAACCCCGTTGGTGCTGCCGTTGTCGGCGAGAACCCAGCCGTGCCCCTGCCAGACCAGCGTCGCATGCACCCGCGAGACCAGCGGACTGTTGACGTACAAAGTCACCTCGGGCGCGCGGCCCATGGTGATGTTCTGCGCGGAATCGAAGACCCGTTCGATTCCATCATGGCGCACGGTGATGGTCTGCGCCCCCGGTGAAGACATGCAGCGGATACTATGCCATCACCCAGACATCGGCGGTGCCCCCGACGCGCCTGCAGCCGGTTGTTAAGCGAATGACAAGTGAGTGTTGTGTTAGTGAGACCGGCCGACTTAGGGGGAGCATTGCCGAAACTTCCAGTGACCGCTGTCGTTACGGTTCTGCTCTGCACGGTGGCGTTACTGGCCGGCTGTACCCGGTCGGTGGACGGGCGCGCGGTGTCGGTCTACGACGACCCGTTCAAGGTCGCCGGCCTGCCTACTACCCAGGGTCCCAGCGGGCCGCGCCAAGGCGTCGCGGACAGCACGCTGAAGGCGACCAACGGTGACGGCGGCGACATCGACAAGCTCGCCCTCAACGCCGTCGACGACATCCAAAGTTACTGGGCCGGGGAATACCAGAAGTTCTTCGACGGCGATTTCTCCCCGGTCGACAAGCTGATCTCCTGGAGCGCGAAAGCCCCACGCGCGCAGGCTCCAGAGTTCTGCAAGGACACCACCTATCGGCTGGTGAACGCCGCCTACTGCCGCCTGGACAACTCCATCGGCTGGGACCGTTCGGTGCTGCTGCCGACCATGGTGGAGACCTTCGACAAGATGGCCGTGGTGATGGTGCTGGCGCACGAATACGGGCACGCCATCCAGACCATGTCCAAGATCGTCGGCACCAAGGACCCGGTGATCGTCAAGGAGCAGCAGGCCGACTGCTTCGCGGGCGCGTTCATTCGCCATGTGGCCGAAGGCAAAGCGAAGCACTTCACCATCAACACCTCCGACGGGCTGAACAAGGTACTGGCCGCGACGGTCGCGATTCGCGACTCCAACCCGGACGATCCGGAGAGCGTGCACGGTTCGGCGTTCGAGCGGGTGACGGCCGTGCAGATCGGGTTCACCGACGGCCCCGCCTCCTGCAAGCGCATCGACGCCGACGAAATCACTTCCCGCCGCGGCAATTTGCCGCAGACCTTCGGCGGCCAGTCCGGCGAGTACCCGGTCAACAAGGAGACGCTGGTCGAGCTCAGCAAGGCGCTCGCCTCGATCCTGCCCGTGGACAAGGCCCCTACCTACGACTATTCGACAGCGAAGATCGACTGCAAGGACGGCACCACCACCAACCCCGTGTCGTATTGCCCCGCAAAGAATCTCATCGCCACCGACATCCCGGAGCTGTCCAAACGCGGCACCCGCAGCGACGAGGACGAGGAAAATCCGCTGCCGCTCAAGGTGACCGGCGATTACAACGGATACGTGGTGTTCATCGCGCGGTACGCCCTCGCGGTGCAGAAGTCGCACGGGCAGTCGCTGACCGGGGCGAAGACCGGATTGCGGGCAGCCTGCCTGGCTGGGGTGGTGACCGGCAAGCTGGCGGACCCGAGCCGTTCCCGGGAGAACGGCGATATCGCTTTGGCCGCAGGCGATTTGGACGAAGCGGTGTCCGGTTTGCTGACCGACGGCCTGGCGGCCAGCGACGCCCGCGGGCAGACGGTGCCCAGTGGGTTTTCGCGGGTGGACGCGTTCCGTGCGGGCGTGCTCTACGGCGAGAACACCTGCATGTCGCGGTACTCCTAGCCGAACGGCGGCGGGGCCGCCGGTTCGTAACGCAGCACGCGGTTTCCGATCATCACCTCGGCGCCCGGGACCAGGATCATCGGCTGGTTCGGGGTGAGTCGCACCCAGTCGCGGTAGCCGGGCATGCGGGTGCGGGTGCCGTTGGTGGACCCCCGATCCACCAGTGCCACATCCCAATTCATCAGGTGGATCTCGGCGTGCGCGCGAGACATGCCGCCGGAGGAATCCTCGATCTTCAACGGCACCAGGCCGCGGTTCTGCGCGGCGTCGGAATGCTCGGGATCGCGGCCGAGCACGGCGTCGGCGGCCAGCATGTAGGTCATGCCGTCGTCGAGGATCAGCATCCCCAGCGGTGGGCGGACCACCTCGCTGATCGCCTGGGTCTGATCCACCGGCATCCCGCAGACGGTGCAGAAGGCCGAGCGCGGATCACTGGGATGCGCTCTGGCGCACTTGAATCCCCGCACCTTGACGACCAGCGACGTGGCTTTCGCGGTGGCTTCCAGGCGGGCCTGCAGGTCGGGATCCGGGCGGGGCGCCGGGTTGGTGCCGCTGTCTTCCAGATCGCCTTGTTCGGTGAGCGCGTGGTGCCGATCATGGTCGTGCACCGAGGTTTCGGCGTGCTCGCGCGGATCCGGTTGCGGCTCCCGAGGTTCGGGGTCGATGCGCGCGGTGGGCAGCGGATAAGGCTGGGCGGCAGGAGGTTCTGTGGGTAGCCGGGCCGCTCCCGCTGACCACACGATCGCCCCGGCGCCCTGCGCGATCCCTTCGACCAGACGGCCGATGCCGCGGTCGGCGGGGAGTTCCGGGATCCGGCCCTGCGCGTCGTCGGCGAACAGCGCGAGGGCGTGCGCCGGGACCGAGGCGACTCTGTCGACGGTGAACGCGGCGTCACTGCCCCGGTACTGCTCGATTCCCGCGGCCCCGGCCAGCACCGCGGTGACGTTGCCGTGCAGGAAGATCGCCACTCCGCCGTTCTCGGCCGCGGACAGGATGCCGAAATCGATGGGCACCCCCGGGCTGATCTGCTCGGCATCCTTCATCAGCCAGCGCGTCGACTGGCGGGCCACCAGGGCGCCGGGCCCGCGCGGGGATTGCCGAGCCGCCTCGCGAACAAGCCCGGCCAGCGATTCCAAGGCTCGGACAGCGGCGGATTCCGGGCCCAGCCGTCCACTTTCGCGATGCGCGACGACCACCACCGCACCCGCCACCCGGGCTACGGCATGCGCGCCCGCGACCACCTCGACCTGCTGATCCTTCACCGGAATCGGCCTCCGCCGAGTACGTGGTTCTGGATCGCGGTCATGTCACACAGGGTAGTGGGCCGCAGCAGCGCCAGGGGAGGCAGCGGACATTTCGGTCGCTCGCGGACCCCGTTTTCCGGTAACTTCGAAGGGCACATACGGGAGGAACGAGGGGCCTGTCATGGTTCGGATGTCGCGCATCGCGGCCGGTGCGGGGTGCCTGCTGGTGACCGCAATGCTCACCGCGTGCAGCGGAGTAGCCGGCACCCCCACCGCCGGGGAACTGGATGTTCGCAAGCTGGAAGTCGGGCCCTACCCGGTGGACCGGCACAAATACGACCAGAACTCGAGCGGTAAAGGCGCGCTGCTGGAAGGCATGCGGATGTCCGACGCCGTCCCGCCGGCGGTGAAGGTCGATTCCTCGCTGATCCACGGCCGCGGAAACACGGTCTTCGCCGATACCGAAAAGGCGATCGACTTCCTGGCGAACGTGTCACAACCGATTCTGGAGAAACGGAAGATGGTCGCGGGTTATGCCGCAAGCGGCGCCGACCAGCCGGATCCGGAAGGCTCGACCCGGCCCGCGGCCGGCACCACCGCCATCACCACGGTGGTGTTGCGTTTCCCGGACGAGTCCGCTGCCAAGAACGCCGCCAAGGAACTCGAGGACGCCGATATCGGCGTCTCCCCCGACAACCGCAAGCTGCTGTCCACGAAATATCCGGACGCGTTTCTGCATTGGCGCCCCGGCATCGCCAACGCCGGCGCGTTCTACGCCCACAAGAGCTTCGTCATCTCGCTGTTCGTGGCGCGGCCCCGGGCCGACAGCAGCGACCTGATCAGCTGGGTGGACAAGACCTTGGCCGTGCAGATCCCGGTGCTGGACAGTTTCCAGGCCACCCCGGCCGACAAATTGGATTCGCTGAAGGTCGATCCCGACGGCATGCTGGCGCGCGTCGCCGTACAGGACCGCAAAGAGCACACACCCGACCCGCAGAAGTTCGCCATTTTCGGCCCGAACCATTTCGTCCACGATTCCGATGACGAGGGCCGCGCCGCGAAACTCCTGGCGGAAACAGGCGTGGACAAGACCGCGCACGTCTCGGCCGGCTCGGTGTTCCGCGCGCGCGACGACGCCGCCGCACAGCAGCTGCTCCCCGGCCTGATCACCGAGGCAGGCGACAAGTTCGACTCGATCAGCGCACCCGAAGACGTGCCGGGCGCGAAGTGCCTGAAACTCAACAGCAAAGGCGATACCGAGCGGGACTACAAGTACCGCTGCTACGTGCAATACAAGCGGTACGTGGCTTTGGTGACCAGCGACAAGGAGCCGGATGTGCGGCAGAAGGTCGCCGCACAGTACGCGTTGCTGGCCAACAGCTTGTAACCAATCCGCCAACTGGCACAGACCGTTTGGTCGCCTGTAGCATCCCCCGCGGGAGTTGGCTCGGTGGAGGGGAAGCATGCGTTTCGGCGTGGGGTGGAAAGCAATTCGCATCGCGAGTGCTGTCGTAGTGGTGGCGCTGGGCGCCGGTGCGTGCGGGTCGGATCAGCCGATGGCGGCGGCAGCGTTGCCGCCGGAGCCGGTGATCGATCTGAGCACGCTGGATGTGGGCAACCACCCGGCCAAGCCGCGCGAGTACGGCGTGGTCAAGACGATCGAGCAGGCGAAGATCATCGAGGCCGAGCGGCTGGCGAATTTCCTACCGCTCACCTCCGAGATCGACCCGCGATTCCAGTTCGGGCACAAACTCACCTCGCGAGTGTTCTTCGATCCGCGGCACTCCGACCTGAGCGACGCCATCAAGCTGGACAAATTCGCCGAGGTCGCACCGGATTTCGTCACCGGATTCGCCAGCGGCGGCACCACCGACCTCAATGTCCAGGGCATCGACCTGATGAACGTGGTCATGGTGTTCCCGGACGAGCAGAAGGCCGCCGAGATGGCGGTCGCGCTGGAGTTGTCCGACCGGGGCTACAACGATCAGAACGTGCCGGTGGAGATTCCGAAATATCCAGCGGCCAAGGCGCATTGGGTCCCGACCACGCAGTCCATCGGTTCCTGGTTCGCGACCGGAAAACTGGTCATCTACAGCTGGGTCTACGACTACCTGCGGATTCATGCCGAAGTGGTCGATCAGAACGAATTACTGACCCTGGTGCAGAAGAGTCTCGATGCCGTCGTGCCCGCCGTCGCGAAATTCACGCCGACGCCGGCCGATCAGTTGATGAACCTGCAACTGGATATCGATGGGATGCTCGGGCGCACGCTGCCACGCATCAACGAGGAGTTCAACACGAACCCGCCCGGGGTGTATACCGGCCTGGCCGGGCTGCATTTCAGCACGACACCGGGTGCGGCTCGGCCGAATTGGGAAGCGGCGGGGGTGGATCGCTATGCCCAGGATCAGGCGCGCGTCTACCGGGCCCGGGATCGGGCGGCCGCACTGCGCTTGTTCGAGCAGCACACCGAGCTGAGCAAGAAGGTGCGCACTGCCGCCGCACCGAAGAATTTGCCGCAGGCCAAGTGCTGGGAGTACGTCGGAAAGGACAAGCTCGCCATCCGTTTCTATTGCGCGGTGTCCTACGACCGCTACACCGCGCTGGTCCCCTCACAGCAGTTACTCGATGCACAACAACGGATTTCGGCTCAGTACGCACTGCTGGTGACGGCGAAATGAGGGGCCTGATGCGACGCGGCGGAACAACGGCTGCCGTCTTCCTGATGGCGGCGGCGCTCACCGCCTGCGGATCGACCGTTTCCGGTACTTCGACGCCCGGCGAAATCGATGTCCGCACACTGAATGTGGGCAAATACGCGACGGTGCCCTACCACGCGCACAACGACGAGATCGTGCCGATGTTCCACGTCAAGCGGGACATCGCGGCGATGCGGCTGGCCGACCATGTGGCGACCGCCTATGACATCGACCCACGTCTGAAGACCGGCTACTGGCCCTATGCCATCACTACCGGGGTGCTGCCCGAGGCGCTCGGGCGCCGGGCGGATCTGGAGCCGATCGCGGTCCGCCACAAGCTGGCCTATGGACTGGAGACGAACGGTTCGGACAAGAGCTTCAGCCTGTCGGTCGGTACGGACGACTGGGCGACGAAGTCCGCCGCCGACGAGACGATTGTCGTCTCCATGGTCATGCAATTCCCGGATGCCGACCGCGCGAAGCTGGCCGCGAAAGAGTTCTACGACGCGGATTTCGCCGCGAGCCCGGACAACCAGCCGGTGACGTTGTCGAAATACACTGGCGCGCATTCGTATTGGCGGCCCGGATCGCCGTTTCTGCGCACGATGCTGGCGCACGGTTCCTTCGTAGTCGCCTTCCTCGTCTCCACTCCCACGGCAAACCTGGATCCACTACAGGCGCTGGCCGAGAAGTCCTACGAAACCCAGCTGCCGATGCTGGACCGGTTCCGGCCGATCCCGCTCATCGACGTGTTTCAACTGCGCTGGGATCCGGACAATCTGGTCAGCCGGACGCTGGCCGACGATGACCTGACACCTCGCCCGAGTTACAGCAATCGCCTTGTCACCGCCGGCCGCCAAGGCATGCTGCATTTCGCCAAGAACCGGGAAGCTGCCAAGGCCGCGCTGGCCGCGCTGAATTCGGACGCCTTCGGCATGAACGAGGAGAACCTGGTAGCCCGCACCCCGGATGCCGCGACCGCCCGGAAAATCGTTGCCGATCTGACTGTTCCGTACGAGAAGGTGCGGGTGGCGGCAGCCCCGGCGAATGTCCCGAACGCGGCGTGCGCGGAGACCAAGAACCCGAGATTCAAGAACAGCCACTTCACCTGCGTCGTGGCCTATCACGAGTACGTCGGAATCGTCAGTTCGGCCAAGATCGACGACGTGCACCAGCGGGCAGCGGCGCAGTACGCGCTGCTCGCGAACAGCTGAGGAGAATCAATGCGCCCGGGCACCATCGTCGGCGGCTACCGGATCGAGCGGGTACTCGGTGCCGGCGGCATGGGCACGGTCTACCTGGCCCAGCACCCCAGCCTGCCGCGCACCGACGCCATCAAGGTGCTCAGCGTCGAGCACACCGCCGACGACGAGTTCCGGGCGCGTTTCGAGCGGGAAGCCAATCTCGCTGCGGGACTGGATCATCCGAATATCGTCTCGGTGTACAACCGCGGCGAGGAGCACGGTCAGCTGTGGATCGCCATGCAGTATGTGCGGGGCACGGACGTGGCCGCCGTCCTCGAGCGTGACCCGCGGTCGATGAATCCCGTTCGCGCCCTGCGGATCATCACCGAGGTCGGCAAGGGGCTGGATTACGCGCACCGGAAAGGGCTGCTGCACCGGGACATCAAGCCCGCGAACTTCCTGCTCTCACATGAGGACGACGACGAAGAGCGCGTACTGCTCACCGATTTCGGGGTGGCGAAGTCCTCCGACGACGCCAACGAGCTGACCCAGACCGGCACCTTCCTGGCCACCATCGCCTACGCCTCGCCGGAGCAGTTGTCCGGGGAGCGGCTGGATCCGCGCTCGGACATCTACAGCCTGGCGTGTTCGCTCTACAAACTGCTCACCGGCCAGAACCCTTACCCGGGTGCGCAGCCGGCGATGGTCATGATGGGGCACCTGCAGCAACCGCCGCCGCGGGCCAGCGCAGTGCATCCGGGATTGCCGGTCGCGCTGGACCAGGTGTTCGCCCGAGCGATGGCGAAGAATCCGGCCGAAAGATACGCCACCTGCCGGGAATTCACCGATGCCGCTGCCCGGGCACTCGGCGGCGAGGCGCCGCCGCAGACCTCCCCTACCTACCCGATTCAAGCCGCCGCACCCGGTTACCCGGCGCATTCGATGGCGGCCCCGCCCACGGATCGATGGACCTCGACAGCGCTGTCTCCCAGCGAAACCCGCGCATCATCGAAGCGCTGGATCGCGATTGCCGCTGCAGTCGTCGTGGTCGTCCTGGCGATCGGCGGCAGCATCTGGTTCGCCGGCCGCGACAACTCCCCCGCCGCTACCGCGGCCACGCCGTCGGCCGAACCCAGCAGCTCGCTACCCCCGAAAGAACAAGCACGCAGCGACAATCCGAAGTTCGCGGGCAAACAAATCCTGATGGTGAACATCTCCGGCACCGGCCGCGAGGAGGAACCGGAGATGGAGATCTTCCTCCCGTCCAGCCGCCCTACCGACTTCCTCGCCGAACTCGGCT